>JADFPP010000018.1 GCA_022562275.1 Bacteroidota bacterium | reverse complement strand
TCCCCAGGCTTCATCGAAGGCTATACCTTTCAAAAAAGCCAGGTCAAGGTTACCAATAATACCCCCAATGTCGCCGCTGAAACATAGTGAATAACCTACAACAACCCACAATATTGTAGTGATTCCCAATGATACAAAGGTTTGCATCATTATCCCTAATATGTTTCTCTTGCCGGCTAAACCGCCATAAAAAAAAGCAAGCCCCGGTGTCATCAGCATCACCAAGCTGGTGCATAAGATCATAAAAACTATGTTTCCTGTGTCCATAATATTTAATTCCTGTTAATTAATAATATTTCGCAATTAAGCCTACGACCTCTATAATGAGAAGCCAAAGACCAAATATACTTTTTGTGCTTGTGGATTGGTAATCACTGAAGTCATCATTGGCAAACTGAAATCTTCAGAGATCTTAATATCTTTTGATACAGTAATACCCAAATTCACAACACCTATATCATTACCATAAAAACCGGTTTCACCTACATAGCCTGACCCGGAAAGATCTGCTGAGCGTGGGTCTGTTAGATTGAAACCTACAAAGGCTTCAAATTTAACACCACTATTTAGTGAAGTTTCATAACCCAATTCTAAATAGGTTGAGTTTTGTATGCCATCTAAACTGTTTAAAGAGGCAGGATTATCGGAAATTCTGCTGGCATCAGCTCCGTATAAATTGACGGCAATAAAAGCCGAAAAAGGTATTTTATCGGTTCCGTTAAAACTAACTGATACCTCAATTATATGCCCTGTTGTAGTGTCAGCATAATCAAAATATTTATAATCCGATGACTCATCCGGGAAAAAATAATCGGTTAGCGTAATAGATACTTTATCATCAAATAAATTGTACGTAGCATATAAATCAAATTCCTGAAAAGGGTTATCTCCGCCCAGAGAATATGCTCCCCAGGTTCCTAGAACAAAGTTTTCAATTCCCATTTCTACGTATGGTTGAATATTTGGTGATGCTCCTCCAAGCTGAGTTCCCCTCCATATGTATCGACTTACTATATCAGCGCCCAAGTCCAAACTTACTATTGATGAAGTTTGTGACGAATCCTGCGCAAAACCAAGGTTGATAGAACCGACAATCACTGAAACAATCATTACAATATGAATGATTAAATTTTTAATTTTCATTGTCTTTGTTCTTTTTTAATGAATAATAATGTAAAGTTGCTACAATAATAATGATAATAATCAATGAAAAAAATAATTATCTGAAGACAAGATATCATTTTTTTAAATAATTGATATTTTAAAACTCACTAAACGATGACTCTCATTCAGCCTCTTAAAGATCCGTACATAAAAGGAAGAGAATTAACCATGGCGGCACAACTCAAAAGAACCTTGAACACTGTTGTTCCTTAAAAGGCTATGAAGATCCATGGTTCGGGGTATTATTTAATCCGGAATTAATAAATCAAAGTATCACGGGTCGCAATCAAAATTTTTGTAAATTACAGCTTTATTACATTGTACAGGACAAAAATTAACGGTGCACAACATAGAGTAAATGCAACGTGGTTAGGGATGGTTTCTCATGAATAGATCTGATCACACTTCTTTTTACTCAAGGAATTATAGAACATTGATAATAGAAGTTAATTATTTAAAAGAAAGGATTAGAAAATGGAGAAAGTAGCAGTTTTAGGTGCAGGTTATGTAGTAAAACCAATGATTGATTATTTTATTGATATTTGTAAATATGAAGTTATTATTGCAACGCGCACCGTTTCAAAAGCAGAGAAAGTAATTGCAGGAAGACCGCTTGGTACTTCAATAAGTTGGACAATTGATCAAGTTGATGCTTTGGAAAAGATAATAAGGGAAGTTGAAATTGTTATTGTAATGATACCTCGATCATGTCATACGGTAGTTGCCGAACTATGTCTGAAACACAAAACTCCGATGATAACAACAGACTTTAAACATCCCGGCATTGAATGTTTTGATGAAGAAGCAAAAAAACAAGAGACACTTATTCTTACGGAACTTGGTGAAGATCCTGGACTCGACAACATGGGGTTAAAACAAATGATTGATGAAGTGCATTCTATGGGTGGGAAAATCACAAAAATTGAATCCTATGGCGCAGGTCTGCCTTCGTTTGAGCATAATCGCAATCCCTGGGGTTATAAATTCTCATGGGATCCAAATGGACTTATGCGTTCAGCAGTATCACCTGCTACTTACCAGGTAGATGGAAAAGTAATTGAAGCAGCCGTAAAGTTTGAGCATCACAGGTTGGTGGATATTCATGGAATCGGTACATTTGAAACTTATCCCAGCAGCGACAGCACCCGTTATTTAAAAGAATTCGGATTGGATGAAAATATTTCCATCTACAAAGGTTTACTGCGGTATATCGGTTATTGCAACACGATGATAAACCTCCTAAAAATAAAATTGATTGAGAATAACAAAGAACAGAATTTTAAGAACACTACATATAGCCAATTTATTGCTAATCTCATTGGCTCTTCAACTACAGAAGATATAAAAATTAAATTTGCAAAATCAATAAGTCTGGATGTTAATGATGATTTTGTTAAAAAATTAGATTGGCTCGGATTATTTGATAATGTTCAGATATCAATAAACAGCGGCACAAATTCGAATCTGCTTGTGGATCTGATGCTGAAAAAGATGTCGTACGAACCACATGAAAAAGATATGATAATCGTTCACAACGAAATGATTGTTGAATTTCCTGATAGAAAAGAAAAACGAATTTCCAGTATGCTGGTCGAAGGTATTCCTTATAGTGATTCTGCCATGTCAAGAGCGGTTTCCTTACCACCGGCTATTGCTGCAAAACTAATTTTAGATGGGAAAATTACTAGAAAAGGTGTGTGTATACCATCGACAAAAGAAATGTACGAACCTATTTTGGAAGAAATGGAAACTTTGGGCTTTTCATTTAAAAAGGAGACAATTGTTTTATAAGATTTTAAGAATTATAATAATAATGTTCCTTGTTTATAGAACCGTTAATGTCAATTACAGTGGTAAACTTAGATTTATAATTTTTCTCATTCTGGTTTGTATGGACTTTGCTGCTGCATATCAAAACCCAAATAGAATTGCTGTAAGTCCGACCGCAAAACCAACGATAATATTAATAACCTTTAAAGTAATAAATCCTCTGTTAGAAACTGCAAGCAGCGGAAGAGCGCCATGTCCATCCTGTGCAATAGAGCTTGCCAGTAATATTCCAAATGGAATTGTACCGCTTGCAAATAAAGTAACGAAAATCAAATGCGGTCCCGATTCAGGAATAAAACCTATTAACACCGCAACAATTAGTACTGTTATTATATTAGCTTCAACCCATCTATCAAGAATTATATAACTCTCTAATAAATGAATTGCTAACAGCGCACCAAACGTCCAGAGAAAAATTCTAAGCAGATGTTTTTTAAGCACGTGTTCCCACAAATGCTTTTCCAAAAAGTGATCGGGGACAGTGAGCACGACAAACATTGCAAACAAGGTTCCTGCCAATAAAGTGATTCTCACCCAATTCCATTCATAGGGTTCAATCGTACCTAATAATATTAACGTAAGGAATAAACTTAAAACACTTAATAATAATACTCTTTCAATAGTTATTTCCTTTAGTTGTTTTAAGATGTAACCTTTTGGATAACAATCACTGAGTTCTTCTTCGTGCAGTTGTAAAGAATGCCCGAACTTTTCTAATAACTTTTCCTGTTTTGTAAAAATTTTATCGACCAAATATCCTGCGGCAAAACCAACCACTGATAAGATAACAATTAATAGTAAAGCTTTTTGTGGAAAAAGCGTGAGCATAACATAAGCTTCATCACCGCTGGTTGCTATCATGGTTGCTACAAGTGCACCGAAACTAACCACACCATGTGAGTAAAGCGAAACAATTGTAAATGCACCAAGGCAGCCGGGAATTGCACCTAATATTATCCCAAGTGCATATTGCCCGAATTTGGTTTTCTTTAATTTCTTCTGCCAGCTTCCGTGAGTCTGTACGTTGATATACTCAATCAACAACATCATTATAAACACAAAACTGGTTATAAGAACTGCATGTTTTAGTATTTCAAGAATCATAAATCCAGTTATTTTTGCTTAAAAAATTAAATATACTCAATTTTGTTTTTATTGATATTCTACACCTGTCATTCTGAATAGAATCGAGTGAAATTAAGGATATTCCAAAATTATGTGGTGTCCTAACTTCTTTGTGTCATCCTGAACCTGTCTGCCGTCAGGCAGGCTCGATTCAGGATCTTCTTCTAATTGATGAGATTCTGATCCCGACAAGTCGGGACAGAATGACAATTTCATTTTATTATTTCAAAGGAAAACTTAGCTCTACTCAAAATTACATAGAATCGTAATCCAATTACTTATTATATTTGATGACAAAGTATTTGAAATAATTTTTTTATGGCTCACAATCATTCACATTCCTCCACTGGAATAAGACTTATTATTACAGTTCTCTTGAATTTGCTCATTACTGTAGTAGAAGTTATTGGCGGAATAATATCCGGCAGTCTTGCATTAATTTCGGATGCACTTCATAATTTTAGTGATGCTATTTCGGTTATAATCAGTTACATAGCAATAAGGTTAAAAGAAAGAGACAGCTCTTCAAAGCATACATTTGGTCTTAAACGTGCTGAAATTCTTGCTGCTGTTATAAACTCATCGGTGCTGGTTATAATTTCAATTTATCTTTTTTACGAAGCAATACTGAGATTCCAAAATCCGGAACCGATTAAAGGTATTTTAATGACGGTTGTTGCATCAATCGGATTAGCCGCAAACATAGCCGGTACATTATTACTAAAGCGGGATGCTAAGAAGAGCATGAATATCAGGTCATCTTACTTTCATCTTCTTAGTGATGCTGTTTCTTCCGTTGCTGTAATAATCGGAGGATTGGCAATTACGTTTTGGAATATGTATTGGCTCGATCCTCTATTAACAATTTTAATTGCTGTTTACATTACGCGGGTAAGTTTTAAAATTTTATCGAATGCAATTCACGTATTGATGGAAGGCGCCCCGCCGGATATCTCGATTAGAGAGATACA
Source organism: Bacteroidota bacterium (assembly GCA_022562275.1). Taxonomy (GTDB): domain Bacteria; phylum Bacteroidota; class Ignavibacteria; order Ignavibacteriales; family Ignavibacteriaceae; genus BMS3ABIN03. The sequence continues at coordinate 44,328 of JADFPP010000018.1, read as the reverse complement.
AACTGAAGTGGAAAAACTGGAGAAAGTAGAGAACATTCACCATGTGCATATCTGGACGGTCGGAGAAAACGATGTTCATCTTGAAGCTCACATTGATGTTGCAGATATGATGATAAGTAAAAGTAATCTTTTGGGTGAGCAGATTGAGGCATTATTAAAAACTAAATTTGGTATTAATCACATCACATTGCAGTTTGAATGCGAGCAGTGCAAAGATGTTGGGCTGGTTATTAATGGGAAACATTAGTGTTAATTTGTGTAATTCGCGGCTAATAGTTATAACCCTTCCCCATCAACCTAACACAAAACGGTTCGCTTACGCCTTTTAATTTAATTTGTTTTTGCTCTGCTGAATTACTTCGCCCATTTAACATTTCATAAACATATTCGGAAATAACGAAATTATTATTCAGTTCTTTTGTGGCTGATTCGAGTCGTGCAGCTACATTAACCGGGAGACCCATTACCATATAAGGATTATGCTCTTTAACCCCGGTTTTACCAACAATAACCTTTCCTGAATGTAAACCAATGCCAACATCAATTTTATGATCAAAGTATTTTGTAATGTAGTTTTCATTCAGCCCGATAAGTGAATCAAGAATTTGTTTGCCTGCCTTGTAAGCATTGTTAACTGCTTCTTTAATTGGTTCATCAAAACCGAAGACCGCATAAAAACCATCACCAGTAAACTCAAGTATTTTTCCCTTATGCTCAACTATAATATCATTAAACATAATGTTTAAGCGTCTTATTATATGTATCACATCAAACGGAAGATGCTGTTCTATAAACGGTGTGAAGTTTCTTATATCCAAAAAGAAAAGTGCCATCGGTTTTTCATCGCCAACAGATTGTAAATTTTCACAATGGTTTCCGTAAACATAAAGATCGAGATCCGTTTCATCTCTTATTATTCTCTGAATTTTAACATCGTTACTTATAACTTTCGTTTGGCATGCAAGACGAACATTTTTAGGGAATTTTTTCTGATCGCGCAATTTCAATTCTGCTTTGTTCGGTTCTGAAAGATTATCCTTCCCTTCCTGCACAACTACCCTGCAGGTTGAGCATCTTGCTTTCCCGCCGCAGGCATGATAATGCGGAATGCCTGCTTCTAAAGATGCCTGAAGAATTGTTTGATTGGCTTGAATTGGAATTACTTTTTCGTTTAGGAATTCAATAGTCATACAAATGCTTTTTAATTATAAAAATAATGAAAAAAGAGTATTATTTTGCATATTATCTCATAACAAAGATCAGACTGATCATATTTTCCCAGGATAATTTATCCAGGAAATTTCGAGGTGACAACTTGATTTTTCGTGGTACAATTCATATACTTATCACAAGAATAATTTATGATAAAAAGAAAAGTAGAAATATCATCGGTTAAAAAACTAATCGGACAATATCCGGTTATGGTACTGCTTGGACCGCGTCAGTGCGGAAAAACAACATTAGCAAGAGAGTTTTCCGCCAAGCACTATTTTGATCTTGAAAATCCGCGACACCTAGCAGCACTGGATAATCCGCAGCTTGCTCTTGAAGATCTTAAAGGACTGATAGTAATTGACGAAATTCAAAGAAAACCCGAATTATTTCCTTTGCTTAGATTTTTGGTTGACACTAATAAATCACAGAAGTACCTGATCCTTGGAAGTGCATCACGCGAGTTAATACGGCAAAGCAGCGAATCACTCGCAGGCAGAATAGCATTCCATTATCTTGAGGGATTTCAGCTTTATGATGTGGGCGGCAAAAACTGGAAAAAACTCTGGCTCCGCGGCGGGCTTCCACTGTCTTATCTGGCAAAGAAAAATGAGTCGAGTTTCAACTGGCTTGAGAATTATATTTCAACTTTTTTAGAAAGGGATATACCTCAACTTGGGATTAAAATTCCCGCTGCAACTTTAAGGAGGTTCTGGTTGATGCTAAGTCATTATCACGGTAAAATCATTAATTACTCGGAACTCGGTCGATCGTTTGGTATATCGGATTTTACAGTAAAAAAGTATATCGAAATTCTTGTAAACACTTTTATGATTCGCATTTTGATGCCATGGTATGCAAATATCGGTAAAAGGATAGTTAAACATCCAAAGATATATTTTACCGACAGCGGAATTCTTCACTATTTACTTTCTATTGATTCCACCGAACGGATTTTAGGACATCCTTCGCTTGGTGCTTCGTGGGAAGGGTTTGCATTAAGTACAGTTTTAAGAGTTCTTAAACAAAATTATCAGAGTGTGTTCTTCTGGCGTACCAATAACGGTGCTGAACTCGATTTATATTGGCAGAGTAAAGGTAAGAACTGGGGAATAGAGTTTAAATTTGCCGATGCACCACAGTTAACAAAATCTATGCGGTTTGCACTAAAGGATTTAAACCTGAGCAAGATTTTTGTCATCTATCCTGGCAAAGATGAATACCGGCTTGAAAAAAAGATCATTGTTGTGCCCCTGCAGCGTTTTGCTGACCCGAAGATAAATCTTTATAAATAATTTACGGATGATTAGTCTGCAAAATATTTCCTCTTCAACCACAAAGATACATTGACTAACCCAATCAAGACAGGTACTTCAACCAACGGACCTATAACCGTTGCAAAAGCTACCGCTGAGTTAATTCCGAACACAGCAATTGCAACTGCAATAGCCAGCTCAAAATTATTACTTGCAGCAGTGAATGATATAGCAGTTGATTTTGGATAATTTGCACCGCTTTTTTTACTTAAATAAAATGAGATGAAAAACATTATAACAAAATAAAATACAAGCGGTATAGCAATCCTGATAACATCAAGCGGAAGTTGAACAATGTATTCTCCTTTTAATGAAAACATTACTACTATTGTAAATAGCAATGCAATTAAGGTAAGCGGACTTATCTTTGGAATAAATTTTCTTTCGTACCAAATTTCCCCCTTAAGTTTTAATAGTGCGAAACGGGTAATCATTCCTCCCAAAAATGGAATGCCAAGATAAATGAGAACACTTCCTGCTATTTGTCCAATTGTAATGTTTACAGTGTAAGTTTGGAATCCAAACCAATCTGGAATTACGTAAAGAAATAAGTACGCATAAACCGAAAATAAAAGCACCTGGAATATTGAATTGAGAGCAACCAATCCAGCAGCATATTCTCTATCTCCCTTTGCCAAATCATTCCAAACAATTACCATTGCAATGCATCTCGCTAATCCTATCAAAATTAAACCCGTCATATATTCAGGTGAATCGGGGAGGAATACCATTGCAAGTACAATCATAAGAATCGGACCTACAATCCAGTTAAGAAATAATGAAAGTGAAAGTACTTTTACGTCTTTAAATAAATCTCCGAGTTCCTCATATTTTACCTTTGCAAGCGGCGGGTACATCATAAGGATCAAACCGATTGCTATTGGAATGTTTGTTGTGCCCGATTGAAACTGATTCCAGAAATCAACAATACCTGGAAAGAAGTAACCAGAGAATACCCCCACAAACATTGCAATAAATATCCATAGCGTTAGATAGCGGTCTAAGAATTTTAATCTTTTCTCTGCAGGAGACATATTCAGTTCTGGTTTAATCAGTGAAGATCCGTTTAACCTGTCCACCTATAGCGGATTTGCTTATGCCCGCTGCGGCAGGGAGTTGGTGCGGGCATCAGTGTTCTATTTCCTTTTTGTAAAATTCACTAAAGCTTTCTCTTATTTCATCCCGCACTCGCCTATACACCAGTATAACTTCCTCCTCTGTTCCTGCTGCATCTGCCGGATCATCAAATGGACTATGAATTTGATGTTTAACATGTCCTGTAAACACAGGACACATTTCTTTAGCATTGTCGCAAACTGTTATAACATAATCAAAAGATTGATTGACAAATTCATCCACATTTTGTGGGAACTGTGAGCTGATATCAATATCAACTTCATCCATAACTATAACAGAATTAGGATTTACTTTTTCCGCTGCTATTGTTCCTGCAGAAAATACTTCAAGTTCACTATCAAATGATTTCAGGAACCCTTCTGCCATCTGGCTGCGGCAGGAATTACCGGTACAAAGTATTAATATTTTCTTCATAACATTATTTCCTAATTGAAATTCCAAATTTCAAAAACCAAAAGACAAATAAATTACAATTTCCAAATAACAATATTTTAAACTTCGTTAATTGAATCTTGGTGCTTATTTGTTATTTGAGATTTGCTATTTGTAAATTAAAAAATTTTATAGCCAACTACGGTTATGCTGAATATTCCGATCTTGTTTTCTTTAAAGATGTTCATTTCTTCATCGGAAAGATAATTCTTTAATATATCATCGGGCAGTTCAATCACTTTTGTCTTTTTTATTTCAACGTTTTTAAAGCCTGCATTATTAATGATCTCTAAATAATCAGCCTGCTGAATCGCACCAGAAACACAGCCCGCGTACATCTCTGCAGATTTTTTTAACTCATCCGGAAGTTCGCCTTTAAGTACTATATCCGACACACAGAAATGTCCATCTGGTTTGATTATTCTATACATTTCCGCGAATGCTTTTTCTTTATCGGGTACAAGATTGAGCACACAATTACTAACTACAACATCCGCTGTATCATTTTCCAAAGGCATATCTTCGATCCCGCCTAATTTAAATTCAACATTTGTAAAACCAACTTTTTCTTTATTCTCGTTCGCCTTGTCAATCATTTCCTGTGTGAAATCCAAACCGATTACCTTTCCCTTTTCAGCAACAATTGCTCTTGCAACAAAAACATCGTTACCTGCACCCGAACCGAGATCGACAACGGTATCTCCTTCTTTAATCCCAGCAAATTCAGTTGGCAGTCCGCAACCTAAACCAAGATCTGCATCGGCAACATAACCATCAAGATTTGTATAATCATCCTGCATAATTGAATAATCTACAACTTTGTTAGTGGGACCACAGCATGAAGTCGGTCCGCAGCAAGAAGAACCGCTTTCTGCAATCTCCCCATATTTTTCTTTTACCATCTGCTTTAATTTTTCGTTTGTTTGCATTTTTTACTCCTTTATAATTGTGTCACACCGAGCTTGTCGAGGCCTGCTTGTCGGTAGACAGATGTGACAAAACATTAATTTAATTTATTTGGTCATCCTTCGACCCACCAAAGGCGGGCGGGCAAGCTCAGGAAGACAGTTTTCTAACATTTACATACTTGTGAAAATAATTTATTGAACTCCCTTTTTGCTTTATCTAAAACTTTTGGATTTGTACAATAACAAATTTTGGGTCCATCAATTTCTCCGCGTATCAGCCCAACTCTTTTTAATTCTTTTAAATGCTGTGATACTGTTGATTGAGAGAGTGGAAGCAAATCAACTATTCTGCCAACCATACATGAATTGAGATCGTTAAGAATTTTCAGGATATTTATCCTTGCCGGATGAGATAGTGCTTTAGCAATTTCAGCTAATTCAACATCGGTTTTATTAAACTCTTCGGTTTTTGATACTGCCATTTTTATTTTCTTTATCGTTCATCGTAAATATACGATGAATATATTTTAATGTCAAGTCTTTACCTTAGAATATTGTTAATTTTTATTTATGAAAATTCATTTTATAAAACTTAGAGAGAAATGCAAGTAATCAAGTACTATAAACATAGTGATTACTATGGGTTTAGGAAGAGTTTATCTTATTACTTTATGCTGATTAACTATGTTTTTGATAAGTATAATTCATATACAATAATAAGTCTCTTGAGCAAATTAGCCCAAGAAATAAATATTAACAATAAACCAAAAAACTTATTTCAAATTCAGAATACTATAGTGAAACCAATCGATGATTCAATTTGGTTGCATAGAAGAGCATTATCAACTCTTTTCCAAATATTCTATTCAAGAAAACATAATCGGGGTGATAAAACCCTATTGAATATTCCGGGAACTGATATACTAGAATTATTTTTGTGCGCTAATGATATTTTGGAAATAAGTGAGGAAAAATTATTAAAAGAAATAACTACTCCTATCGAAAGAAGTTTATTTGTCTCCTTTAAGTGGATAGGAGATTTAATAACTGCTACTGATATCCAAGCAAGTATTCTTTTCTTTAAGAAATATTATGAGAGAATTTCAATGTCTGATTCATTTGAAAATTATGCAGCAATGTTTCTAAATAAAACAGGAATTGAATTTTCAGATTACTTGGAAATACTAGATAATTTTTCTCTTAAAAAGATTAACAATTATGATTTCAATCAAATTAGCAGCCTTCTTTCACTAAATATTAATGAGATATCTGAAAAGTGGGAATCAAGAAAACCTAAATTGGAAGTTCCTTTTGAATATAAATTCATTGAAACATATCCCCTAATCAAGTTCAATGACCAGTTATTTGTGGGCGGAATTCATCTGTTATTCATTGGACTTATTCGAAGAGCTTATCATTGTTTAAGTGGCACAAATGAAGGAAAAAACTTTAGAGATTTATTTGGGGAAAAGATCGTTGAGCCTACGATTAAAGACTATCTTAGGGATTTATTAATTGACAATACTACTAAGGAATTGAATGTCTCAAAGGTTGATTACGAGTATGCTGATTTTGGAATAATACATAACAAATCAATACTCCTTTTTGAAATTAAGTCAACTTTGATGGGATTGAACTTGAGATATGAGTCTACCCCAAAAAAGTTTTTTCAAGAATTTGATAGGAGATATGCATCTAAAAAAAGCGGAGCGGGACAACAGGTTGAAAGATTATTAGATATTAACAGAGATTTTGAAGGATTCTGCAAACTTACCGGATTAAGTGTTAACCAAGATTATATTGTTTACAACATATTATTAGTATTCGACGATGCACTCTCAGCTGAGGGGAGTAATTTTTATTTAAGAAATAAATATGAAGCCTTTATTTCAAAAGATCACAAAGCAATAACTAAAATCTACACGCCAGTTCGAAACTCGCTACTCACTTTTAATGAATTATACATCCTAAATAAAGAACTAAAATCATCACTAGATAGAATTCAATTTTTAATAGAATACAACAAATACGATTACTCTTTTAATTCCTTCTTGGATCAAAAAGGAATGCTAAAATAATTTATAACTCATGTAAGAAACTATTGTAATCATCAACTAACAACAAACCTCTATAACTTCCCAAATGAGATGATAGGTTTGATAAATGTCCGCAGAGGAATATCTTTAAGAAGTAAAACAGGTGGAAATTTGAATAAACAGAACACAAATATCTTAATTAATAATTTGGTGCTTATATGGGCAATGCTTTCAGCTTATTTCGCATTTACTGATCTTCAAATCTCAATATCTGTTGTAAATCAGAATTCTGGTTGGGCAAATTTCCTTTGGAGTTTTGGTGAGATCCCCGGGCTTCTTGTTCTTTATGCCGGAGCTGTTATATTTATTGCTTCGTATAAATCGGGGAGTAAATTCAAATATTATTCATTTATCATATTTATTTTCCTTGCAGCAGTATATTTGTCAAGACGTATGTCACTTACAATCTATATCGAAGTTACAGACAATTATGATTTTGTTACTCAGTATAAGTGGTACATTTATCTGATTTTTTTTGTACTCAACTGGTTCCTATATATCAGATTAAAAAAGCTCAATTATTCCGATAAGTTAAAAACATTCTCCAAAGTATCCATATTACTTGGCTTATTTGGATATCTCATGTTAGTTCAACCAATAAAACAATTATGGGGAAGAGTTAGGTTTAAAGACCTTGATGCACTTTACTCTAACTTCACTCCGTGGTTTCTTCCAAACGGAATAAATGGAAATCAATCCTTTCCTTCGGGACATGCAGCAATGGGTTGGATGATTTTACCGCTGTTAATTTTAGTACAGACTAAAAATGTTTATATGAAAACCATTGTGCTTATGATTATAATGAGCTGGGGAATTACCTTGGCTCTAAGCAGAGTGATAATAGGTGCTCATTATGCTTCGGATATATTATTCGGTAGTTATATAGTAATAATTTTATTTTTGCTTCTTATCAAATACTCAACAGACTATTTTACTCCTTCACAGAAATCGGAATAATATACTTATCGGAGAATGGAGAATTATATTTCAAACCTATTTTTTCATAAACAACTTTAGGAATTCCGACATCAGCAAGTATGATCTCACCACACTTATCAGGATAAAGTCCAGTTTTAGGAAGAGCCAAAGTTAATGTTATCTCAGGTTTTACAAATTCGCCCGGATTCTCGCCAGATGTTACTAAAACTCCGGTTGGAATATCTAAAGAAATTGTTGGGATATTATTTCTATTAATGAAATTAATCATTTCCAAAACATTTCCTCTGGGTGCAGAAATTAAAGAATAACCAATTATTGCATCAATGATCAAATCAGCTCTAACATCTTTCGCTTTTTCAACCGGAATAATTTCACCTCCGGCTTTCCTAAAAATTCCCAATTGATAGGCAGGAATCTCCTGCATCTTTTTTTCATTACTTAAAATTACAATTGGTTCATAACCGTGGTTCAGCAGATGTCTTGCCCCACAAATCCCACCGCCGCCGTTCCCGCCTGTCCCGGCAAATACCATTATCCTTTTGCCCAATGATCTTTTAAGAATCAATTCAATACTTGTTAATGCAAGATTTCTTCCGGCGTTTTCCATCATCTGAAATAAATTTGGTCCTATTTCCTCAACTGCTATACGGTCAACTTTAATCATTTGTTCTTTTGTAACTGCAAGAACTATCAAGCCGGTATTTGTAACAAATTCTTTTATCATTGGAAGTGTTATTTATTTTTAATCTGTGAATGAGTATTGACAGAGTGCATGATATAAATTATTTACACAATCCAACTTCATTTAAACATTTTTTTATTCTTTTAAAAGTTTCTGCCATATCGTTATCCAAACCAATTGATATTCTTACAAGTCCTTCGCTCAATCCCATAGTACGCTGTTCTTCTTCAGGGATTTCGGAAGAGGTACTTTGACCCGGTGAGCTGAACAATGTTTTAAAATAACCTAAACTCACAGCAAGATAACCAACTTTTTCATCCTGCATTTTCACCATAAACCTATCCGCGGTTTCTATATCTCCCGCATCAACGGCAAGCATTCCGCCGTAACCAAAACCCTCGTTCATCAATTCATTCATGAGGTGGTATCCATTATGGTTTGGTAAACCCGGATAGAAAACTTTACAGCCAAGTTTTTTTAGTTCTTTTGCTAAAAACAATGCATTTTCACTATGTTTTTTAATTCTTATGTGAAGTGTATGCAAATTTTTAAGTATGCTTGCGGCTCTGTAACTATCAAGTACTGGTCCAAGCAGCATTGCAGCACCGGAATTAATATCCATTAAGTCTGCGATGAATTCCTGTGTTGAACAAACACAGCCGGCAACACAATCACTAGTTCCGTTAATAAATTTGGTTAGACTATGGATAACAATATGAGCTCCTAAATGAAGCGGTGTAATAGAAATAGGGCTGAATGTATTATCAACCATAAGCTTTAAATTATTTGTGTTAGCTATTTTACTGAGATTTGGAATATCAGCTACTTCAAGCAGCGGATTACTAACTGATTCACAATAGATAATTTTTGTTTTATCCGTGATGGATGTTCTCACTGCTTCAAGATTAAGTATATCAACAAACTTTACGTTTATTCCCAACTTCGGAAGAAAGTTTTTGAACAACGCATAAGTCCCTCCGTATATGGTTCTGCTTGAAATCACTTCATCACCCGTATTGCAAATTTGTAATATCGTTGATGATATTGCAGACATTCCCGAAGAGGTTACAATTGCTGCTTCGCTGTCTTCAAGCCGTGCAAGAACATCCGCAAGATTTTTATTTGTTGGATTCCAATGGCGCGAATATAAAAAGCAGCCTTCAATTTCATGAACAAAAAGTTCTTTCATCTTTTCGGGACTAAGAAAAGTATATGTTGATGAATCTGTTATTGATGGATTTACTCCACCATACTCGCCAAATACTAAGTGGTCCTGAATTTCTTTACTAGGATCGAAGTGATGCATTTTTATTCTCCTTAAACATTTTTAATCTAATTTTAATTTGGTTTTATATTTGAATGTTGACAGTATGAACAAAGTATTAATTTTATTCACACCTTTAATCCTCGTAAACTTTTCGAGGATGAATTTTTCATATTCCTGAATATTGTTAACTGCTATTTTTAATTAGCCGAATATATAATAAAACGTAACTCTAACAAAAAAGCATTTGCCTGGAATGAAAAGAAAACCGATTTTATAGAGTCAAATTCAAAATTTTAATCTTGAGATATGCAAAAAACAATTCTTGATTTAGTCATTGAAAAGAAAGCTGCTGCAGATAAAGCCATTGAATTTATTGAAAGCGGAATGATTGTTGGTCTTGGTACCGGCTCAACTGTAAAATTTTTTATAGAAAGTCTGGCTGAAAAAATAAGAGATGGTTTGATCATAAAAACCGTTTCAACATCGAATGCTACAGGTGCTCTTTCCAAATCACTAGGAATTGAGGTTGTTGAATTGAACGCTGTTGAAAAGATTGATGTTACAATTGACGGTGCGGATGAAGTTGATTCACAGTTGAATGGTATTAAAGGCGGCGGCGGTGCATTGTTATATGAAAAGATCGTTTCAAGTGCTTCTCAAAAAAATATCTGGATTATAGATTCATCAAAATTTGTAAAACAACTTGGCAACTTCCCATTGCCGGTTGAAGTTGTTCCGTTCGGCTCAAATCATACATTTACCAAATTAGTTCAACTCGGATATAGTCCAAAATTTAGAATGGAAGATAATAAGAATTTTATTTCGGACGGGGGACATAATATTATTGATTTGAAATTAAATAAAATTGTATATCCATTGAAGATTAATAATGAATTACAATTAATTCCGGGTGTTGTCGAGACAGGTTTGTTTCTTAATATTTGTGATATAGTTATTATCGGGAGAGGAAAGGAATGCGATGTAATTGAATCAGAAAGATTAAAGACCGATTAATTCCTTACAACCATCCTTAGTTCCATTTCTATTTTAATCACTATTTTTTTGTGCTGAATTTCTCAAGTTCTTTTGAAACTTTTTTTGAATTATTGTATGCCAGGTAGCCTAACATTAGAAGAAATACAATTACAACAATTTCTGTTATTCCCATAGTTTGATGCTCTCCTTAATTAGTTTTATTCTATACGGTTAATTGTGATTTTCAAGTTTAGTGCCACCCACAATGTCGTTAGAGATATTGTTAATCACTTGTTATAGTGGTAAAAATATTTACACAAAATTATCGTCGGTAATTGTTACATAATTAATCGTTTCCAGGTGGTCAAAAGGCATAAAAAAATAGATGCACAATCTCACCCATTAAAACTAAAGAATAGAAATTTTCTGAATACAATTATTTGCTATTAGGAAAATCTTCCGGTTCTAACTTTTATTGCATTTGTAAAAGCACCTCGAATATGACCGAATAATTCACTCGCAAGTAAATTTTCAGCGAAGATTGAACGATTAACTTTAACAAATGGTTTGTCTTTACGGCGGCTGGTTACTTGTATGAAATTAGCAATTAATTCTTTGCCGGTACTTGATTTACCCTGAATTAAAACTGTAGCTTCCGATTCTGATATTTCCTGGAAAAGTTTAAATATCTGCCGCATTAATTTGTTCCCTCCGATAATTCCGTAGAAGTCAGATAATCTAAAAAAGTAGTATAGTATATATTTCTATATTTGATTTGTCTTGTTTCTATGGCTAATTTTCATAATACATTATGTATATTCCGGGTAATTATATTATTAATGATAATATTTCCCCGCATAACAAATTCCATTTATATCTATAATTTTGAAAAATCCGGGAGTAGTAAATGAAACTAATCAAACAGCTATCAGTATTATTTATAATACTATTACTCTCAACCAACATTGAAGCTCAGGAAGAGTCGACCTTTCAATATCTTTCGCCTCTCCCCGGTTCAAAACTTCTTTCACGGGAAACGAATATTATTTTCGGTCATAAAAATTATATTGATCAGTCAACATTGACTAAAGATAATCTGATAAAAGTAATAGGATCGCTAAGCGGTTTTCACAATGGGGAATTTATATTATCCGATGATGGGAAAACAGTTTTGTTTAACCCTTATGAATTGTTTGCCCCGGGTGAAACGGTAACGGTTACATTGAATAGTGGTATCAAAACTAACACCGGTACATTAATTAATCCGGTATCATACAATTTTTCTATTACTCCTCTGCAAAAACCGATAATAATGGATCCTGTTGAGAGACTTGATATGGGGATTACCGCGGAAGACTTATATTCACCACAGATTCCAACGAATGCTTCAGTTCTTGATACCCTTCCTGTGGACTTTCCTGTAATTACAATAGGTACAGTAGATAATCCGGCACCCGGTAACATCTTTATTTCAAATGTAAGATTTGGAGGGACCAACACTGACGGCTTCTTTTTAATGATACTCGATAATACAGGTAATCCTATAAAATACAAACGAATGGCTCCAATAGCCGGATTTGATTTTAAGGTTCAGCAAAACGGGTTATTAAGTTACTCCGAAGTATTTCAATTTTTCCAGGGTTATAGTTACGGGCAGTTCAAAATTATGGACACATCACTAACGGTGATCGATTCAGTTAAAGCAGGTAATGGTTATCAGGCTGATTTGCATGAATTTTTGATAATGCCTAACGGACACTATTTATTAATGATATATGACCCCCAGCCATTTGATATGAGTAAAATAATTCCGGGTGGTGATCCAAATGCAATTGTGATCGGGGGAATAATACAGGAACTTGACGCAAATAAAAATGTTGTGTTCCAGTGGAGAAGCTGGGATTACATCCCGGTTACTGATACATACGATGATCTTCTGGCATCACAAATAGATTATGTGCATCTAAATGCAGTTGATTTGGATGAGGATGGAAATTTACTTTTTATCGGAAGACATCTTTCGGAGGTTACAAAAATAAGCCGGCAGACAGGTGAAATTATTTGGAGACTTGGCGGAAAGCAAAACGAGTTCACTTTTATTAATGAACATCCTGAAAATGCACCAAACTATTTTGCTGAACCACATGACATTAGAAGAATAGAAAACGGCAACATTACATTATTCGATAACGGTGATTTTCATTCCCCCCCTTACTCGAGGGGAATTGAATACAAACTTGATGAGATTGGAAAAACCGCTACTCTTGTTTGGGAATACGATCATAACCGTGAGCATTATGCATTTGCAATGGGATCTGTGCAAAGATTATCTAATGGTAATACTTTAATTGGTTGGGGAACGGTTAGCGCCTTTGGCGGTCCTGTCCTTACCGAAATACACCCCGATGGTTCTATAGCTTTCGAGATGTTTTTCCCTCCCGAACTGGCATCCTACAGAGCTTTCCGCTTTCCATGGGCAAGCGGCTTGCCGGCGGCATCGGTTACCATTACTGAGGTATTACAAGGCAATACATATGTATTTAATGAACTTGGTGATACAACAGCCACAAGAATTAAATTTAATTTAATTCATTCAATTCTATACAACTCCGTTACTGTAAAAAACTATGAATATGGACCGGAAAATTCACAATTCACAGGAAGAGCCCCAGAAATCTATCCACATAGAATTTCTGCAGAAGCTTTTGGAATAGACTCACTAAATGTTGATGTTTATTTCCAATTAGATCATCTGCCTTTTATCACTGACCCTGATAACATTACAATTTATAGTAGAACGTCCGTTGGAAGCGGTACATTTTTCTCTCTCGCAACCACCTACAACGCTGGCACAAATGAACTCATGGTAAGTTCTATCAGTCATCTTGGTGAATTTATTTTTACCTATCCTGATGTAAACATTATTCCTACAACTCCTCAATTAGTTTCCCCGGAAGATAATCAGATTGTAAATCAGGATCTTCTGTTAGCTTTTGAATGGTCTCCGCAAGGATTTGCCAACAAGTTTTGGTTACAGGTTTCAACAGAAGCAAATTTCAACTCAACTGAAGTTAATGATTCTTCTTTGACTGAACCCTATTATACATTAGCTGCACTATTATCAGATCAGCAGTATTACTGGCGAGTTCGTTCTAAAAATTTGGCAGGTTGGGGTGACTGGTCTGAGGTATGGAGTTTTAATTCAACTGTATCCTTTTTACACATAACTTTTCCCAATGGTGGTGAGGTTTGGCAAACGGATAGCTCCCTTACAATAAAATGGGATCATAATTTGATGGATAGTGTAAAAATAGAATTGCTCAGAGATGATAATTTTTACAGCGTTATTATTGATACAGTTTATTCAATAGCGGGAGGCTTTAGATGGACATTAACAGATAGTATCCCATCGGATAATACATACAAAGTTATGATTACAAGTTTGAGAGATGGAAGTTTACAGGATATGAGTGATAATAATTTTTCTGTAGTTTATATTCCCGTAGGTGTTGAACAAATAGATGAAATCGCTACCGATTATAGACTCGAGCAAAATTATCCGAACCCGTTTAATCCATCAACAACTATAAGATATTCTATACCGATCCAAAGTAAAGTGAATTTAACAATTTATAATTCTATTGGTGAAAATATTGCTGAGATAATTGATCTAACCCAAAATGCCGGAAGTTATGAAGTAAAATGGAGTTCAAACGGTGTTGCTTCCGGAATTTATTTTTATTCCATCAGAGCAATTCCTGTTAACGGAAAGGAAATATTTCAATCAGTAAAAAAAATGATACTGCTCAAATAATGTATCGCATGTTAAGTACACTATATTCATAATATTTGGTGGGAATAATAAATATTTATGTTTTCTATATGAGATTGAACTTTTATTTGCTGATATTTATTCTGCTTGGCGTAACATTTTTTTGTTCTGCTCAAGAATTAAATTTTAAAGAATATCAGTATATCTCTCCAATGCCCAATTCTAAACTTAACACACCTTACACAAGTATAATTATTAGAGAGGGTTCGGTACTCGATAAGACAAACATTCTAAATAGTTTACTTGAAGTGGTGGGCTCTAAAAGTGGTTTTCACAATGGCGAATTACTATTGGTTGAGAATTCAAAAACTATTCTATTTAAACCATATCAACCTTTTGCAGAGTACGAGTCCGTTACTGTAAAACTGAAAGATGGAATTATTACAACTACAGGAACCGAGTTTCCAGAGCTTGTCTTTACTTTCAGCACAAGAGATTATAATTCACAAACACATATTATTGAATATGAGCATAGTCCCGTTGATTATAATTATGATAATAGTGGATCAGATGATATTAGTTCCCCATTAACTTATCCGGAGTTTGCAGTTACAACAAATAATAACCCGATGCGAGATTATCTTCTTTTGGGTCTTACCAAAGGGAGCACCGGGCATCTATTAATTGTTGATAACGACCTTACTCCTGTTTTTTATAAAAAAGTTTTGGGGACAATTTTCGATTTTAAATACCAGGCTACAGGGGAACTTACATACAATATTTATTCTGCAAATAGTTACGGTATGGATAACTCCGGGATTCCTACCAGACAGTATATTATTCCTGATGGCTTTGCCCTTGATATACATGAGCTGCAAGTATTAGAAGATAGTAGTTATTATTTATTAGGCAGGGAACATCTCACAATAGATATGAGCCAGTATGTTGCGAATGGCGATACCGCTGCATTATTAATCGCACATACTATCCATCATATGGATGCTAATGATAATGAAATATGGAGATGGAGATCATTTGATCATTATGATATTACCGATGTTGATAATTTCATTGATTTAACACAGCATCAAATTGATTGGACACATTGTAATGCAATTGAAATTGACAGGGATGGAAATATTCTTCTTTCCACAAGAAACTTTAATGAGATAACAAAAATTAATAGACAATCAGGTGATATAATCTGGCGGTTTGGCGGTGAGAAAAATCAGTTTCAATTCCAAAATGATAATAGGGGATTCTCAAGACAACACGATGTAAGAAGATTTTCAAACGGTCATTTGGCATTCTTTGATAATGGCAAGTATCTAATTCCGGCATACTCAAGTTTCGTTGAGTACATACTTGATGAGCAGGATTTAATAGCAAGACTTGTTAGAAGATACTCCCGGGACCAGACTGTATTTACTGCTTCAAGAGGTGGTGTGCAGGAATTAGGTAATGGTCATACTCTTATTAGTTGGGGAGAAAATCAAGCTCCTTCAATTACAGAAATTAATTCAAAAGACTCAATTGAATTTGAAATAATATTTACTTCGTATGCTCATCAATATCGTTCATATAGATTTAACTGGAAAACTAACTTGTTTATTGTAAATGTTGATTCAATGGATTTTGGTTCGGTTGATGTTGGGGATTCTTCTATCCGGTTAATAGAATTACGTAATCCTAAAGATGAAGCAGTTATAATTAACGAAATTTTCTCACGCGAGTCCGTATTTTCAGTCGTAGATAGTTTGCCGCTTATAATCCCACCCCTCAAATCAATTAAACTAAGGTTAATGTTTAAACCGGATGCTAACGGCTATTATACTGATAAACTAAACATCAGATCTGTGAATGATACTTTACTAATTGGGCACCAGGTTGTACTCATCGGTGGCACAGATGTTGTTCCTGTTCAAGATACAAAACATACTGTTTTATCCTATTCGCTTTCGCAAAACTTTCCAAATCCTTTTAACCCCGAAACAACTATCAGTTTTAGTCTTCCGCAAAGAGAAAGAGTGATAATAAAAATTTACAATCTTTTAGGTGAGGAAATATTCGAATTCATAAATGGAGAATTTAATGCCGGTGATTACTCTTTTAAATTACAAAGTGACGGTCTTGCCAGTGGAATATATTTATATAGAATGAATGCCGGTGAATTCATACGGACAAGAAAATTTATATTACTAAAATAATTTCCCGATTGTCTTCCCTTATTAAATTCATATCTTCAACGTAATTTCTTATAATAAAAACATACTTTTACTACGCGTGATTACTTCGGAAGTATTCGGTTTACGTTGCCTTGAAGGGATAACTGCTATGAAGAGGAAGAATAGACTTATGTAATGTGTGAGTTTAATAAATTAATATAGTATAGTTCATAACTTTCATTTCTATCTTACAAAATTTTGCCCAAAAGAAAAAAACTAGTTTTTAAACTTGACATTAGAATAATTAAATAATTAACTTGTCCCTTAAATTTTTGATAATTAAAAATATTCATTATGAATTTTAGAAATATTATAATCGCCATTCTTAACCTGCTCATTATTCAATGATGGTGGAATGGCATAGGTATTTCAGCAGCCATTCCAATTAAGAATGGCTTTTTTGTTTTATAGGAACCTTTGCATAACCTCTTAAAGGGGGGCGCAGCATAGCAAAAATGTTGGAATACAATAAGTGTTGTCAAGTTTTAAATAATTGTTTTTTTAATTAAACAAGGTTACGCGAAGCCTCCTTATAGGCAAACTGAATTTTGAAAAACTTAAATGTTAATATCGTTATTCTCATTCATATTATTATCGGGATACTATTATCCAAATATAATGAGTGAGAATAGCGTAAAATAATAATTATCATAAAGCTCTTCTCACTCACGAGAAGAGCTTTTTTTATGTTCCCCACATTGAATAATTACAAAAATGGAATTAAATAAATACAGCAGATCAATTACACAAGATGATTCTCAACCTGGATCTCAGGCAATGCTTTACGCCTTAGGATTAAATGAATCTGATCTTAAAAAACCTTTCATTGGTATTGCAAGCACAGGCTTTGATGGCAACCCGTGTAATATGCATTTAAATGATCTTGCTCAACTTGTAAAACAAGGTGTTATCGATTCGGGACTAGTCGGGCTGGTATTTCATACGATCGGGGTTAGTGACGGAATTTCAATGGGTACTCCCGGAATGCGTTATTCCTTACCATCAAGAGATTTAATTGCTGATTCCATTGAAACAGTTGTACAAGCCCAAAGCTACGATGGTCTTATCTCTGTTGTTGGATGCGATAAGAATATGCCTGGAGCATTGATTGCTATGTGCCGTTTAAACAGACCGGCAATTTTGATTTATGGCGGCACAATTGCATCTGGAAATTATAATAACAAAAAACTTGATGTAGTATCAGCATTTGAAGCGTGGGGTGAAAAAGTAGCTGGAAAAATTGATGAGTATGAATTTAAAAATATTATACGCAATGCCTGCCCTGGTCAGGGTGCGTGTGGTGGTATGTATACAGCAAATACTATGGCATCAGCTATTGAGGCATTAGGCATGAGTTTACCGTTCAGTTCTTCCACACCAGCAATTGTTTCCGGCAAAGAGGAGGAGTGTGTGTTCTCAGGAAAAGCCATATTGAACATTTTAGAACAAAACCTGACACCTAGTAAAATCCTTACAAAAAAATCTTTTGAAAACGCAATTACTTTAGTAATAGTACTCGGAGGATCAACGAATGCTGTATTGCATCTGCTGGCTATTGCAGATGCAGCTAATATTGAGTTAGACCTTGAGGATTTTCAACGGATTAGTGACGAAACTCCAATTCTTGCAGACATGAAGCCCAGCGGGAAATATTTGATGGAAGATTTACACAAAATTGGCGGTATCCCTGCTGTAATGAAATATCTATTGGAAAATAATATGTTTCATGGGGATTGCAAAACTGTAACGGGCAAAACAGTTGAAGAAAATTTAAAAGATGTCCCATCGCTCAAAGATGGTCAGGATGTTATTGCATCCATTCAAGACCCAATTAAAAAAACCGGA
The DNA here is from genome assembly GCA_022562275.1 of Bacteroidota bacterium. Taxonomy (GTDB): domain Bacteria; phylum Bacteroidota; class Ignavibacteria; order Ignavibacteriales; family Ignavibacteriaceae; genus BMS3ABIN03. The sequence goes on along the minus strand of JADFPP010000018.1, from coordinate 25,522 downwards.
CATATACAGATTCTGTATGGAAATCTTGCTGAACAAGGTGCCGTAGCAAAAATTACCGGAAAGGAAGGATTAATATTCCGTGGACCGGCTATTGTATTTAATTCTGAATACGAGGCAAATGATGCTATTAGTGCCCGAAAAATTAAAAAAGGTGATGTAATAGTCATACGTTACGAAGGACCAAAAGGAGGTCCGGGAATGGCTGAAATGTTGAAACCAACTGCTGCAATTATGGGTTGCGGCTTAGGAAATGATGTAGCCCTTATAACCGATGGACGATTCTCGGGTGGAACACATGGTTTTGTTGTAGGTCATATCTCGCCCGAAGCACAACAAGGAGGAATGCTTGCCCTGATACAGGATGGTGATATGATAACTATTGACACGAAAAATAATTTAATCGAAGTGGAAATTTCAGAAGCGGAAAAAGATGAAAGAAGAAAAAAATGGCAGGAGCCACCATTAAAAGTGCAGCGCGGTGTGTTGTATCGTTACGCAATTTCGGTATCGTCAGCATCGCAAGGATGTATAACCGATAAAAACTAAAATTTAATAATATTTCAGGAGCATAGCCTATGAAAGAGGCTGTAATGTCAAAAGCAGCATTGTCAGACAATTCAGAGGATTATAATTTTTTTGAATCTGATAAAGATAAAGGCATTAGAATAACAGGTTCTGAAGCCGTGGTCAGATCCCTTCTTGCTGAAGGAGTTAATACAATATTTGGTTATCCCGGTGGAGCCATAATGCCGGTGTATGATGAACTTTATAAGTATCAGGATCAACTGCATCATGTACTCACCAGACACGAGCAAGGAGCTGTACATGCAGCGCAGGGTTACGCACGTGTTTCAGGAAATATAGGCGTGTGTATAGCAACTTCGGGACCAGGTGCTACAAATCTTATAACAGGAATAGCAGATGCTTATATAGATTCAACACCAATCGTTTGTATTACAGGACAGGTAGGAAGTCATCTGCTGGGTACAGATGCTTTTCAGGAAACTGACGTTATTGGTATTACAATGCCTGTAACAAAATGGAATATACAGGTAACAAAATCCGAAGATATTCCGGTGGTATTTGCAAAAGCTTTTTACATTGCAAAAAGTGGCCGTCCAGGACCTGTTTTAATCGATATTACCAAAGATGCTCAATTTAGCGAATTGAATTTTGAATATAAAAAATGTACAAATATCCGTAGTTATATACCAATACCTGTAATAAAAATAAACAAGATTGAAGAAGCAGCAGAAATTATTAATAATGCAGAGAAACCTTTTGTTTTATTTGGTCAGGGTGTTATCCTCGGAAAAGCAGAGGAAGAATTTAAGCAGTTTATTGAAAAAGGTGGTTTGCCTGCTGCCTGGACTATACTTGGATTGTCTGCTCTGGAATCCAGCCATCCACTAAATATGGGAATGCTGGGTATGCATGGTAATTATGCTCCGAATAAATTAACTAATGAATGTGATGTTCTTATCGCCGTTGGTATGCGTTTCGATGATAGGGTAACCGGTGATGTTTCTCGGTATGCAAAGCAGGCAAAAATAATCCACATAGATATAGATACAGCAGAAATTAATAAAATTATAAAAGCCACAATTGGAATCCATGCCGATGTAAAGGAAGCACTACCTATGCTTACAAAGCTTATCGATAAAAAAACGCATATAAAGTGGATAGAAGAATTTTACAAGCTGCAACAAATTGAAGATGAAAAAATTATTCAAAATGATATTTTTCCAACCCAGGGAGAAATAACAATGGGAGAAGTTGTTCACCTTATTTCAGAAAAGACCGATGATAATGCAGTTATTGTTTCAGATGTGGGTCAACATCAAATGATTACCTGCCGTTATACTAAATTCAAACAAAGTAAGAGTAATATAACTTCCGGCGGACTAGGGACAATGGGATTTGGGCTGCCTGCTGCTTATGGAGCTAAATTAGCTGCCCCAGACCGCACCGTTGTTGCAATTATTGGCGATGGTGGTTTCCAAATGACAATACAGGAACTTGGGACAATTTTACAAACAAAGGTAAATCTTAAAATTGTTGTCTTAAATAATAATTTCCTGGGTATGGTAAGACAATGGCAGGAAATGTTTTTTGATAAGAGATATGCTTCTACAGTTATGGATAATCCGGATTTTGTTGCGATTGCGCAGGGTTACGGTATTAAAAGCAAAAAAATTGAAACCAGAGATAATCTTAGTATGGATATTCAGGAAATGCTGGATTATGACGGCGCATATTTGCTGGAAGTAATTGTCGCCAAGGAAGATAATGTTTTCCCAATGATACCCACTGGTTCATCAGTAGCAGAAATTAGATTAGATTAATTATAATTTGGAGAAATAATGAAAGAACAATTTACGATATCGGTATTTACAGAAAATCGTATTGGGATATTGAGTCATATCTCAATTATTTTTACCAGGAGACATATAAACATCGATAGTATAACAGCATCTGAAACTGAAGCTCACGATATCTATCGCTACACTATTGTTGTAACGGAAACAAGGGATATGGTTAGAAAAGTTGTGAAGCAGATCGAAAAACAAATTGAAGTCTTCCAGGCATACTATCACACATTGGATGAAATAATTTACCAGGAAATTGCCCTTTATAAGCTGCCAATCAAAGTTATAAAAAAAGGGGCAGAACTAGAGAAAATCATGCGCCAGCATCATGCAAGAATTTTATCCGTTGAAGAAGAATTTCTAATTGTTGAAAAAAGCGGGCACAAAGAAGAGACACAAGAATTACTTGAACAGCTTGAACCATTTGGTGTTATCGAGTTTGTTCGTTCAGGAAGAGTAGCAATCATCAAACCTATGTGGCGGTTTAATGAATCTTTGCATGAAATGGAAAAACAAAAACAGGAAACTCTTGTATGAATATAATATTTGTAAAATTCAATACTGTCATAACGGAGTTACAAAAAACCTATTGTGAAATCAATTCATATTCTAAATGAAATAAATTTTAAAATCAATAAAGGAAATCAGAAGATATGTCTGTAATTAACTTTGGTGGTGTAGAGGAAAATGTGGTTACCCGTAATGAGTTTTCTTTAGAGAAGGCTCTTGATGTATTAAAAGATGAAACGATTGCGGTAATAGGATACGGTGTCCAGGGTCCCGGACAATCATTAAATTTGAAGGATAATGGTTTTAATGTAATTGTTGGTCAGCGGAAGGATTCAGAAACATGGAATAAAGCAGTTAGAGATGGCTGGATACCAGGTGAAACTTTGTTTGAAATTGAAGATGCAGTTGAAAAAGGTACTATAATTGAGTATCTCCTTTCAGACGCTGGACAGATATCACAATGGGCAAAAGTAAAGAAACATTTAAAACCTGGTAATGCTTTGTATTTCTCACATGGTTTCGGAATAACCTATCAAGAGCAAACAGGGATTATACCACCAAAAGATATCGATGTTATTCTCGTTGCACCAAAAGGTTCCGGTACATCATTGCGCTCATTGTTTTTAGAAGGCAAGGGACTAAATTCGAGTTTTGCTATATATCAGGATGCAACAGGCAGGGCAAAAGACCGCGTTAGTGCGTTGGGTATTGGAATTGGTTCCGGATATTTATTTGAAACAGATTTTAAACGAGAAGTATATTCCGATCTTACAGGTGAACGAGGTATTCTAATCGGTGCCTTAGCCGGATTATTTGACGCACAATATAATGTTTTACGGAAACATGGGCATTCGCCGTCTGAAGCATTTAATGAAACGGTTGAAGAGTTAACCCAAAGCCTGATGCCTTTTGTTGCCGAGAAGGGAATGGACTGGATGCTGGCGAATGTATCCACAACGGCTCAGCGGGGCGCATTAGATTGGCGCCATAAATTCCGTGATGCTGTATCACCTGTTTTTGATGAACTTTATGACAGCGTTGCCAATGGAAATGAAGCAAAAATTGTTATTGAAGCCGGACGAAAACCTGATTACCGGGAAAAATTAGAGTTGGAATTAAAAGAAATGAGAGAATCAGAGATATGGCAGGTAGGAGAACAGGTAAGAAAATTACGTCCTCAGTAATCATTTTAATTGAAATAAGTATTTGATATGATAGGACATTGTATAATTTATTAACTACTTGCTTGAAGATAGAAATATAGACTTTATAATTTTATTAAAATAAATGCTAAATAAATTTTATGAAAACGGAGATTGAAATATGCCACAAAAAATAATCTTACTTCCCGGCGATGGAATCGGACCGGAAGTAACGGAAGCGGCAGTAAGTGTATTAACGTATGTAGCTAATAAATTTAATGTGGACATCAGTACTAAAGAGAAATTGTTCGGTGGTGTGTCATACGATAAATTCGGTACTCCGCTTACCCAGGAAACTTTGCAGGCTTGTTATGATTCTGATGCTGTTCTTCTTGGTGCGGTAGGCGGATATAAATGGGAAACTTTGCCACATCATTTAAAGCCGGAAGCCGCACTACTAAAACTTAGAAAATCTCTGGGATTATTTACTAACATTCGACCGGCGAGAGTCTATCCGGCTTTGATTGATTCTTCATCATTGAAAAAGGAAGTAATTAAAGGAACAGATTTTATTGTTTTCCGTGAATTAACCGGCGGAATTTACTTTGGCGAACCGAGAGGTTATGATGAAGATAAGGGATGGAATACTATGATATACACAAAATTTGAAATAGAGAGAATTACCCGCATGGCTTTTGAAGCAGCTTCCAAACGAAAACACGTAGTTACTTCAGTCGATAAAGCAAATGTGCTTGAGTGTTCCCAGTTTTGGAGAAAGGTGGTGGAAGAAGTAGCAAATAATTATCCCACAATAGAATTAAAGAATATGTATGTAGATAATGCTGCGATGCAGATTGTTCGGGATCCAAAACAATTTGATGTTATTCTTACCTCAAATTTGTTCGGAGATATAATAAGTGATATTTCGGGCATGATTACAGGAAGCCTGGGTATGCTGCCGTCAGCAAGTCTTGGGTCAAGTTATGCTCTTTATGAACCGGTACATGGCAGCGCTCCTGATATCTGCGGTCAGAACATAGCTAATCCAATTGCAAGTATTGCGTCTGTTGCTATGATGTTTGAGCATACTTTTGATATGCACAAAGCTGCAGAACTGATATTCAATGCGATTGAACGAACTTTAGATGAGGGTTATAGAACAGCGGATATTGGAAATGAAGAGAATAATATCGTCGGAACAACAGAGATGACAAAAATTATTATACAAAAATTTGAAGAAATATATAATGAACAGGCTTTAGGGGTCTTTACATTATAGATAAGTAAAAAAGAATAACCAAACCATGGAAAAAAATGAGAGATAAAGTAATAGTCTTCGATACAACTTTAAGGGATGGTGAACAATCTCCCGGAGCTTCGTTAAATATATTCGAAAAGCTGGAGATTGCTAAACAACTTGAAAAATTGAATGTTGATGTTATTGAAGCCGGATTTCCTGTTTCTTCACCTGCACAGTTTGAGGCTGTTAAGAGGATTGCGGGTGAAATTGGAGTAAGAATTGCAGCGCTCTCACGCACAAAAGAAATTGATATAAAAACAGCTTATGAAGCAATTCAAAATGCAGATAAAAAAAGAATACATACTTTTTCAAGTACTTCAGACTATCACATCCTCGGTAAATTCAAGAGTGATAGATATGGAAAATCACTCGAAGAAAAACGGCAAACAGTAATTCGCATGTCCTATGACATGGTTCAGTACGCAAAAACTTTTTGCGATGATATCGAATTTTCTGCTGAAGATGCAGGAAGAACTGATATTGGTTATTTAGCCGAAGTTATTGAAGCCGCAATCGAAGCAGGAGCTACGACTGTCAATATCCCCGATACAACAGGATACACAATGCCTTCTGAGTTCGGCAAGATAATCGCCGAATTACGAAGACGTGTAAAAAATATTGAAAATATAATAATCAGTGTTCATTGCCATGACGATCTTGGGCTGGCAGTTGCAAACTCCTTAGCCGGTGTTGAAAACGGCGCAAGACAGGTTGAATGTACAATCAATGGTATTGGAGAACGTGCCGGTAATGCTTCTTTAGAGGAATTAGTGATGGCTTTAAAAGTTAGAAAAGACTTATACAATTTATCTACAAATATTACTACAAAAGAAATTTATAATACAAGCAGAATGGTTTCCGCTTTTACCGGTGTTATTGTTCAACCAAACAAAGCCATAGTTGGTGAAAATGCATTTGCTCATGAGTCGGGCATACACCAGGACGGAATGCTGAAAAATCGTGAAACTTATGAAATAATAACTCCCGAAACAGTTGGAGTTCAAAAAACAAAAATTGTTTTGGGAAGGCATTCCGGCAAACATGGATTGAAAGCACGTTTACAAGAGTTAGGGTATGAATTAACCGATAAAGAATTACAAAAAGTGTATGAGCTGTTTATAGATCTGGCAGATAAAAAGAAAGAAGTATTTGATGAAGACTTACGCGTATTGATGGGAGATGAAATTAAAAAAGAACAAGGTTACTATGAATTAGTTTATATTAATGTAAACTCCGGCACAAATTCAATCCCTACGGCAACTGTTACAATTAAAGGAGACGATACAGAATATTCCGATTCTGCCACAGGCGACGGATCAGTTGATGCTCTATTTAACGCAATAGACAGAGCACTGAACATTCAACCCAAAATAGAATCATACCAGGTCAGGTCAGTAACTTCGGGAAGAAAAGCTCTTGGTGAAGTAATTGTACGGATTAGACAAGAACATCAATCGTTTAACGGCAGGGGGGTATCAACGGATGTGATAGAAGCAAGTGGTAAAGCTTATATTCAAGCGATTAATCAACAAGAGATATTCAAAGCAGAACTAACAATGTTTCATAATGAAGATTCATTTTCCGAAGTGACTTAAAGGAGAATACTTAAATGGGAATGACAATAACTGAAAAAATACTTGCGAGATCGGCAGAGAAAAAAACCGTAAAGCCGGGCGAAAATATCTGGTTAAATGTTGATGTTTTAATGACACACGATATATGCGGACCGCCAACTATTGCAATATGGAAAAATGAATTTGGTGAGAATGCCAAAATTTGGGACAAAAGTAAACTGGTTATATTTCCGGATCATTACATATTTACAGCAAATAAGCACGCTAATAGAAATGTTGATATTCTCAGACAATTCGCTAAGGATTATCAGATTGAAAATTATTATGATGTTGGAACAGACCGATATAAAGGAGTATGTCATATTGCATTGGCTGAGGAAGGATACAATGTACCCGGAACTGTATTATTTGGAACTGATTCACACACATGTACTTCCGGCGCATTTGGAATGTTTGCAACAGGTGTTGGAAATACAGATGCAGCATTTATTCTTGGTACAGGTAAAATTTGGGAGAAAGTTCCTGAGTCAATAAAATTTATCTTTAACGGAAAACTTCCGGAATATTTAACAGCAAAAGATCTTATGCTCCAAATACTGGGTGATATTACAACCGATGGTGCTACCTATCGCGCAATGGAATTTGATGGTGAAACAGTATTTGCACTATCAATGGAAGAAAGAATGACCTTAACAAATATGGCAATTGAATCAGGTGGAATGAACGGAATTATTGCTGCCGATGAAGTTACTATTGACTATGTAAAACAAAGAACAGATAAATCATTTCAAATTTTCAACAGCGATGTTGATGCAGAATATCATAGTAAATACGAATATGATGTTGAAACAATTGAGCCGCTTATTGCAAAACCACATAGCCCGGATAACAGGGACACTGTTCAAAATGTTTCCGGAACCAATTTAACAAAGTGTTATATCGGTTCGTGTACCGGTGGAAAAATTACGGACTTTCGTTTTGCGGCAAAGTTTCTATTTGGAGAGGAAGTTAAAGTACCAACATTTATTGTTCCTGCAAGTACCGAAACAGCAAATCAACTTGAAACAGAAACGATAAGTGGTATTTCTTTAAAAGAAATATTTGAAAAATCCGGATGTGAAATAGCTCAGTCTTCCTGTGCAGCTTGTCTTGGAGGACCAGATGATACTATTGGAAGAGCAGTTGATAAGGATGTTGTAATATCAACCACAAACAGAAACTTCCCCGGGAGAATGGGAAGCAAAAAATCTGAAGTTTACCTGGCTTCTCCATTAACAGTAGCTGCCTCGGCAATTAAAGGTGTAATTACTGACCCAAGAGATTTTCTTTAATTAATGAGTTCTCTCTAAAAAGGTAAATTTATGAGTAAGTGACATAATTATAAACTGTTTTAACGGTTAAAAAAATGGTTAGGTTGTCATTAACCCACTCCGCCATAGGCGGATTAAGTCGTGGGTTAATGAGACCAAAATAAAAACCTGAACCGTTTTAACGGTTTTTATTAGTTTTTTTTAGATGACTTATTTAATAAAAATAAAATATAAAATATCACTGATATTGGACAGTAAAAAAAATGAAAAAAATAATTTATGGTAAAGCTTTTGTCCTTGGAAATAATATTGACACTGATCAAATAATTCCGGCAGAGCATCTGGTTTATAGTTTAACAGATGAAGATGAAGCAAAAAAGTATGGTCATTTTGCCTTATCGGGTGTGCCAGTTTCTCAATCAGGTTTACCTAAAGGGAGTATTCCATTTATTGATGATGATGAATACAAATCAATATTCAATATTATCATCGGCGGCACAAATTTCGGTTGTGGTTCATCGAGAGAACATGCTCCATTTGCATTACAAAAAGCAGGTGTTCAGGCAATTATTGCTGAATCATATGCCAGAATATTTTATCGCAACTCTGTTGATGGGGGATTTCTTGTTCCGTACGAATCAACTGAAAAATTAATTGATAAAATAAAAACCGGTGATTTACTTGAAATTGATTTGGAGAATAATTCACTCAAAAATATTACTGAAAATCTATTATATAATTTAAAACCACTTGGAGATGTTTTGCCTATTATTCAGGAAGGTGGATTATTTAAATATGCTCGAAAAACAGGAATGATAATCTAAAAATAAAATTAATTAAACAAATGGAACACTTAACAAAAATTGAATTGTTTGACACTACACTGAGGGATGGAACACAAAGTGAAGGTGTGAATCTTTCTGTTCAGGATAAAATTTCAATTACACAGAAACTTGACGATTTCGGTATTGATATTGTAGAAGGCGGTTGGCCTGGAAGCAATCCAAAAGATGTGGAATTCTTCGAAAGAGTAAAGCAGATGAATCTAAAGCATACCAGGATATGTGCTTTTGGATCAACAGCAAGATATCCGGATCAAATTACTTCAGATAAAAATTTATTAGCTCTAATCAAAGCTGAAACACCTGTAATAACAATTTTCGGTAAAACCTGGAAATTTCATGCCGAAAAAGGATTGGGATTAACTGAGCAGGAAAATGAGGAATTAATATTATCATCTATTCTCTTCTTAAAAGAGCATGGAAAAACAGTCATATTTGATGCAGAACATTTTTTTGATGGTTATAAAAATGATAAAGAATTTGCAATCAGAATGTTGGAAGCAGCAGTAAAAGGTGGTGCAGATGTAATTACTCTTTGTGATACTAACGGCGGATCACTTCCATCCGAGGTTTATAATATCGTTTTAAATGTAAAGAAAGTTATTCATAAACCAATAGGGATTCATGCTCATAACGATAGCGAATTAGGGGTTGCAAATTCCCTGATTGCTGTTGAAGCAGGTGCCGTTCATGTACAGGGAACAATAAATGGTCTCGGAGAAAGATGCGGAAACGCTAATCTTGCCAGCATAATTCCAAATCTCGTTTTAAAAATGAATAGAGAAGTCAATCAACAAATTGATTTATCTCATCTTACTTCACTTTCAAATTTCATATCTGAAGTTTTAAATATTGTGCCCAACACGCATGCGCCGTATGTTGGTAAATCTGCATTTGCCCATAAAGGGGGAATACATGTAAGTGCAGTAATGAAAGATAGTCGAATGTATGAACATATTCCTCCCGGTTCTGTAGGGAACAAGCAGAGAGTCCTGGTTTCCGATTTATCCGGGAAAAGTAATATAGAATACAAAGCCAAAGAATTTGGGGTGGATATAGTTGGAAATATAGGATTGAGTGAAAAATTAGTGTCATCTATAAAATCACTGGAATATGATGGGTATCAATTTGATGGGGCGGAGGCTTCATTTGAATTGCTTCTTGCTTCGGAAACAAAGGAGTTTTCACCATTCTTTAAAACGCTTGACTCAAAAGTGAACGTAATATTCGATAATGAAGGGTACACATCATCCGAAGCTGTACTTAAAATTGAAGTTGATGGAGAAGTAGAACATACTGCGGATAATGGCGTTGGACCTGTTGATGCACTTAATAACGCTCTTCGTAAAGCGCTTATAAGATTTTATCCGGAGATATTGATGATAAAATTAATTGATTACAAAGTTCGGGTTCTTAATGAGAAAAAAGGGACAACCGCAAAAGTTAGGGTTCTAATAGAATCAAGTGATGGCGTTGATATTTGGTCCACAGTTGGTGTGTCTGAAAATATTATCGAAGCAAGTTGGTTGGCTTTGTGTGATAGTTTTAACCATAAGTTATTCAAGTTGCAAAAAAGCAAAGCGTTAAAGATGAGCTAATGATTGAAATTTCCTGCTCTTAATCTGATATAATTCTATAACACACTTACTAACTTTTCACAAAATTATTAAATTATAACCGGATGATGGAAAATAATCCCAAACAAATATTAAGTAATACAGAGTATCACGATGGTTGTGGTATCGGATTCATTGTAGAAACTACAGGTAAGCCAAGTCGAAGAGTGATTGACTTATCAATTAAGGCGTTGAAAAAAATGTCTCATAGGGGAGCGTATGGAGCCGATGAAAAAACCGGTGATGGTGTTGGAATACTGGTCGATATTCCAAAGCAATATTTCGCAATGATAATTAAAGCAGTGCTGAATATAGATATCGACCAGAATAAGCCCTTGGGGATAGCAATGGTATTTACTGAGGATTCAGAAGCTACAGGAATTGAAGAAGAAATTCAGTCCCATTGCAAAGAACTGAAAATAAAATATTTGGGACAAAGGATTGTTCCTGTTAATCATTCTATTCTAGGCGAGATCGCTGAAGAGACTTGCCCTGAAATAATTCAATATTTTTTTACAAATAAAGGTAAAACGAAAAGGGATTTCGAGACAAAATTATATTTGCTGCGAAAGTCAGTTGAGGCATATATCAACCTGAATAAAGGAACTTCATTCATTTGTTCGCTTTCAGCAAAGACTATTGTATACAAGGGCATGATGGGAAAAGGACAATTGATTCAATTCTATCACGACTTAAATCAATTGAATTTTAAGGTATGTATGTCTGTTTTCCACGAAAGATTTTCGACCAATACAATATCAAGCTGGAGTATGGCACAACCATTCAGAATGTTAGCTCATAATGGTGAAATAAACACGATTAAAGGTAACAGGTTATGGATGAAAACAAGAGAAGATTCTATCCAATCATCTTTCTGGGGTAAAAATATAGAAAAGCTCAAGCCCTTAGTTTCGCAATCAGGCAGTGATTCATTTAGCTTAGATAACATCCTTGAATTTTTAGTAAAGAGTGGTAAAAATTTATTTCAGAGCATTATGATGCTTATCCCGGAGCCGTATCTATATAACTCAGATATGGATCAGAGTCTCAAAGATTTTTATGCCTTTCACGAAAACCACATCGAGCCCTGGGATGGACCGGCAGCTCTTATTTTTACAGATGGAGAAATAGTTGCTGCTAAATTAGATAGAAATGGATTGAGACCACTTAGGTACACTATAACTAAGGATGGATTGATAATAATGGCATCGGAGGCAGGTGTAGGGGATATAAGTTCAGAAAATGTTCTTATTCATCATCATATGAAAGCAGGAGAAAATTTTGCTGTACGATTAGATGGCAGTGGAATTATTTCGGATGATGAAATCCTAAATCAAGTTATTAAAAACGGAAGTTATTCGGAAACAATAAAAAATAATTTGGTTTCTATTGATAGGATGTCTAATCAGGAAGAGTTTAATGAATTTTCTTACCCCATTGAAGGATTTGATAGAAGATTAAGAATTGCATTCGGAATTGATAAGGAAGATTTTGAACGATTCATTCTTCCGATGTCGGAGTATGGAAAAGAATCTATTGGATCAATGGGTGATGATACACCTCCGGCAATGATCTCGCAAACTCCCCCAAAACTTTATGATTATTTTAAACAATATTTTGCTCAAGTTACCAATCCTCCTATTGATCCTATCAGGGAAAGATACGTAATGAGTCTCATCAGATATATAGGAAGCGAAGAAAATTTATTATCCGAATCTGATGTGTTTAAAACGGCAATTCGTATCGAAAGTCCTGTATTATCTCCCAGGGAAGTAAAATTATTATTAGCACAACATGAATGGTTTCCCTATTCAATAATTAAGTGTCTTGTACATCCGGATGAAAACTTTGAGCAAAGATTGAAAATAATTAAGTCTGAGTGCGAGAAAGTAGTTCTAAACGGTACAAAAATAATTTTCCTTTCTGACGAAGGAGTAAGTGAATCGAAAATGCCTATCCCAATGTTGCTGTCTGTATCGGCAGTACACCAGCACCTAATAGAGAAAAGATTAAGAAACAAAGTTGCTTTGCTGTGTTTTACAGGCGATGTTATAGAAGACCACCATGTAGCCTGCTTAATTGGCTTTGGAGCCAGTGCTGTTTACCCATATATGGCTTATGAATTAATAAGAGAACATTATAATGATGATGACTGGGTAACCAAACTTAGTAATTATAGATACGCATTAGAAAAAGGACTACTAAAAATAATGGCAAAAATGGGGATATCTACCGTTAATAGTTATCATGGAAGTATGCTATATCATGGAATTGGTATCTCTCAATCCCTTGTAGAGAATTACTTCCCCTCAGTCAAAAGTATTCTTGGTGGAATAGATTTAGACACATTAAGGGAAGTTCAAAATAATAGAAGAGAGAAAGCATTTATCCTGAATAAAAAATTTGAAGAATATGGTAGATTCAGGTATCGGAAAAACGGGGAACAGCACGGTTTCTCGCCAACAATTTTCAGGAATATACAAAATATAGCTTCGGGTAAAAATAATGTAAAAAATATAGAAACTGATAAACCGGTATACATTAGAGATTTATTACATATTGTAAGAGACAGCGAAATTCAAATTGAGCAAATTGATCAAATTGAACCGGAAAAGGAAATACTCAGAAGGTTTGGTCTTGGTGCAATGTCTTTTGGCGCAGTCTCTGAAGAAGTACATAGAACCCTGGCTCGTGCTGCTTCAATGCTCAATATTAGAAGTAACAGCGGTGAAGGTGGGGAGCAAAAGGATAGATACAGTATTTCAAATCCCGATAAGAGTGAAAATTGTTATGTTAAACAAATTGCAAGCGGCAGATTTGGAGTAACACCTTTTTATTTATCTGCAGCCAGAGAGATTCAAATAAAAATGGCACAGGGAGCAAAACCCGGCGAAGGCGGACAGTTACCCGGAGAAAAAGTTACACTTTCATTAGCAAATGATAGACACACAACTCCCGGTGTACCTTTGATTTCTCCGCCGCCACATCACGATATTTACAGCATTGAAGATATTGCTCAGTTGATTTACGATTTAAGGCAGGTAAACCCGAGAGCAAATATATGTGTGAAATTAGTTTCCCAGTTTGGGATTGGAATTATTGCAAGTGGTGTAGTGAAAGCGGGTGCTGATATTGTTCTTGTAAGCGGACATGATGGCGGTACGGGTGCCACTCCATTAGGTTCAATGAAGCATACCGGGTTACCCTGGGAAATCGGGCTCTCTGAAGTGCATAGGACACTAACTGAAAATGGTTTAAGGAAAAGGGTTGTTTTAAGAGTAGATGGTGGTATTAAAAATGCAAAAGATATTATTGTAGCTGCTTTACTTGGAGCTGAGGAATATGACTTTGGAACTTCAGCCCTCATTGCTCTTGGATGTATAATGGCAAGACGATGCCATTTAAATAATTGCCCTGCCGGGATTGCAACACAAGATCCGGAATTGAGAAAAAAATTTAAAGGTAAACCTGAAAACCTGGTGAATTATTTAAAAAATGTTACTCACGATGTAAGATCTCTACTTATTGAAATGGGTAAATTCAGCCTGGATGAAATAATCGGAAATAATGAATTGCTGGAAATCAACGATTCTTATCGTACATTTTTAAAGGACAACAAAATTGATCTCAGTGCAATTATAAAATCTAATAATAAGAAAAGTTATTTCTTAAATAGTAAAGTTAAAATTAAACCATTCAATACTAATATTGATCAACACATTGATGAAGGAATAATAGAGGAGGTAAGACCCGCTATAATGACTCACGGCAGAGCTATTGTTAACAGGGAAATTGATAACACTAATAGAGCCGTTGGGGCAGGGTTATCCGGTCTCATATCTTTTCTCTACGGTCAGGGTGCATTTAAAGGTCATATTCAATATAATCTGGAAGGATCTGCAGGTCAAAGTTTAGGTACTTTTCTTGTTGATAATATTGAAATCAGACTTATGGGTGTTGCAAATGATTATGTTGGACGAGGAATGAGCGGTGGACTAATTTCCATAAGATTTCCACGCAATTTTAGAAAGTCTCTCGAAGGAAATACAATAATTGGAAATGTTGCGCTGTATGGGGCGACTGGTGGTGAAATGTTTGTTTCGGGCAAAGCAGGCGAAAGATTTGCAGTTCGTAATAGTGGTGCCGCTGCTGTAGTTGAAGGAGTTGGCAATCATTGCTGCGAATATATGACTCGTGGTGCAGTTATTGTTTTGGGTGAGGTAGGGAAAAACTTTGGGGCTGGAATGACAGGTGGTACAGCTTTTATATGGAATGCATCGGCTGAACTTGATAATTGTATAAACACAGAATATGTGAGGTTTGATAAAATTAAACCTAATGATGAAGATTTATTACTCAAAACATTACACAACCACGAATTTCATACCGGTTCCATAATAGCTAAGAAAATTCTATCTGATTGGGATAAGCAAAAAAGATTATTTGTTAAAGTTGTTCCTTTGGCTCTTGATATGATTGACTTTAAGAAAATGTATAAAGAACAATATTTTAACAGGAAACTTCAGGTGTTTAACGAATAATTTTAGAATAATTAAAGCATCCATCTCAGCTGATAGATGAATGCTTTGTTTAGAAGAATAGAATTATTTTACATTGATAATCCCACCCCAAAAATAAGATAAACTTTTTCTTGATTTGGGTTGAGGATAAAAGATACAGATAACGGCATACTGAAAGTTTCGTTGAGTTCAACAACTTTTGAAACTATGAATCCCGTATTAATTACTGCAAAGGCTGTAGTTCCATAATAAGCTGCATCATCCTTACCGCCATCTGTTCCTCCAACAAAAATATTAAATCCAAATGAGGTTACAGTTGTTGCATAACTAACCTCCCAATATAACGCCTGAGTAAGTTTTGGTTTAAAAGTATAACCTAAATACAATGAAATTGGGATAGCTGAGGGTCCGGAATAATTGAATGAAGCCTCTAAATAATGTGATGAACTGTCGGAGAAATCACTTATCCGGCTGCCAACCGGGAAATAATAATCTGTAAACAAAAAACTAAAATCACCTGCAGAAGTTGTTGAGAATGTATAGCTTAAGTACAGATCGATTTCATCTGAAGTGCTGCTTTCAGCAATTGCATAGGACCCCCATAAGCCTGCAGTTAACCCGCCGTAAATTGCTTCAACTGTTGGTTGAATATTAGGAGTACCATTTATTTCCAATCCTCGCCAGATATATCTATTTACAAAGTGGGCACCGCCGCTAAGATCAAAAGATGATTGTGCAGGTAAACTGCTTGTAATAATAATTATTAGTGTAGTACTGAATAGTAATTTTATATATTGAAATTGCATTATTAATCTCCTGATAATTTGTTTAAGAAACTTTTTCAAAATATGGGTATGCTTCCATTGCATGTTCCCCTATGTCCAGACCGCTATATTCTTCTTCCTGCGAAACTCTAATTCCCACAGTTTTTTTAATTATAAACCACATTAGACTAGTTGATGAAACAACAAATGCACCTATTGTTAAAACACCTATAGCCTGATAAAAGAGCTGTTCTAATCCTGCTTTTTCACCCCAAATGCCAACTGCTAAAGTTCCAAATATTCCACAGACTAAGTGCACTGATATAGCACCAACAGGATCATCAATTTTTATTCTATCGAAAATTATAACTGCAAATACTACTATAACGCCTGCAATAAGACCAATTATAATTGAGGAAAAGGGGGTCATCAAATCAGCTCCGGCAGTGATTCCAACCAGTCCTGCAAGAATTCCATTCAACGTCATTGTTAAGTCCGGCTTTTTGAAGAAACTCCAGGAGGTTGCCATTGCACCTATTGCACCAGCACTTGCTGCAAGCGAGGTAGTAACAAGTACCAGAGAGACTAAACCTGGATCAGCTGAAAGAACAGACCCTCCGTTAAATCCAAACCATCCTAACCAAAGAAGGAATACTCCTATTACTGCCAAAGGAATATTATGACCGGGTATCGGATAAATTTTCCCCTTCATATATTTACCAATTCTGGGGCCTAAAAATATTACACCCGTTAGAGCACCCCACCCACCAACTGAATGCACTAAGGTTGAACCGGCAAAATCGTAGAAACCCAAATTATTTAAAAATCCCCCGCCCCATTTCCACATACCGGTAATGGGATATATTATTCCGACGAAAAATGTTGAGAATATTATAAAACTGGATAGTCTAATTCTTTCAGCCACTGCCCCTGAAACAATTGTTGCCGCAGTTGCTGCAAACATTCCCTGGAAGAGGAAATCTGTCCAGTAAGTATAACCAATGTTATAGGAGTTAGTTACACCTGCAGCATCAGTCCCAATTCCAAAACCGGAAAATCCAATTAATCCACCAAGAATACAATCAGCGGGATACATCAGATTAAAACCTATTATTGCGTAGGTTACCAAACCTATGGCTGGAATTATTGAATTTTTAAATAGGATGTTAATTGTATTTTTAGACTGGGTAAGACCTGCCTCTAATGTCGCAAAACCCAGATGCATTATAAAAACAAGTGCCGTTGCAAACATCATCCATAAATTATTTATAGTAAATAAATTATTTGCTATTTCGGTTGTAAATTGACTGTCCATTTTTAATCCTTTATTTGTTATGTAATTAATTCTGTTTTCTGTTTAACTCAAGTCATGCGAAAGATAATAGTGGCTGATAATAGCTATCAGGGTTATTCTACATTTTAGAAGATCATATTTTAAACTTTAGAAACAGACTTAAATAGCATCCTTCCCCGATTCTCCGGTTCGTATTCTTATAGCATCTTCAATTGTTGAAATGAAAATCTTCCCATCACCTATTTCGCCGGTTCGACAAATACTGGTAATTAAAGAGATTGCTGTTTCGCACTTATCCGATGCACATACAAGATCAACTTTTACTTTGGGAACAAAATCGAGGTTATATTCTGAACCTCTGTAAATTTCTTTATGTCCCTTTTGTCTGCCGTAACCTCTTACCTCAGAAACTGTAAGCCCTGCGAATCCATTCTCCTGAAGAGAAGTGTGAAGCTCGTCCAGCTTATGCGGTCTTATAATGGCTTCTATCTTTTTCATTTAACCTCCGATGTTGTTAATTTTATTTGAAATTGTTACTTAATTTTATGTTTTTAAGTTAATCACGTAATAATTTAAGAGTATTTTAAGTATAACTGTAAATAATCCTTAATTATTAAGATTATTCTTTCATAATATATAAACATATAAGGTTTCAAGCAAATTTTTCTCTGAAAAAGTAGAAATGTTGTTTTTATTGAAATGATTTTTCTTTGGATGTAAAGACAAACAGAATAGTGGAATAAGGAATTAATTTTGGAATGCGAATGATTAATTATATGGTAGATTTATTAACGATTCGTGTAATAATATAAAACGTCGACAATCATTTACCCCGAGTTCAGGCACCGGTTGAAAATATTGTAAAAGATTAAAAACCATTCTAAAAAAATCTTCTTACATTCAACGGAGTAAAGAGATTTTATTAAAATTAGTCGTACTATGGCATACAGCCTAAAGACTGCTCAAACAATGATTAATCACAACTTAAAACCCGCCTGCACGCCTCGTCTCCTACAAGTCGGGATTAGGAAACTATTGAATAAATTTAATAATTCTGTACCCCGGAGAGGATTCGAACCTCCGACCTACGGTTTAGGAAACCGTTGCTCTATCCTACTGAGCTACCGGGGCATTTATTTTTTCTATTCACAATCTTATTTTCGAACCTCTGTCCCGACTCTGTCGGGATTAGGAAACCGTTGCTCTATCCTACTGAGATAACGGGGTATTTATTTTTTCTATTCACAATCTTATTTTCGAACCTCTGTCCCGACCCTGTCGGGATTAGGAAACCTTTATCCAGCCTGCCAGGCGAAGTTGATTTCAATCAACGAAGACTGGCTGAGCTACGTTGGCAATTAAATAAGTGCTATTTAGTTAGCTCTTCTGAATACAAAAATATGTAAGATTAATTTTATTTAAAACATTAATGGTTATCTAATAAATACAAGTGAAGGAATAATTGCAATCCGGTGATCAAACAATATTTTCTATTTCAATCTTGTCTTGAGTATTAATTTTACTTTTTTTAGCAAATAATTATTCTTTAAGTTATAACTAAAATTTATAGATTAGAAATATGTCTAAATTTTTATACTGGATACCGGTGATATTGCTTCTTATTAGTTGCTCTAAAGAAGATAACCCTATAAACAGAGAGGAGGATCATACAGCAACTGGCTTTTTACGTGGTAATGTAGAGAATGCAAGTTGGTTTGCTGATGAGATACAAGCTTATAAACAATCGAGTATAATTTATATAACGGGAACACAGAAAATTGATAATAGTTCTGCATATACTTCATCAATATTGAATTTCAAAATCATTAATATATCTCAGACAGGAACCTTTGGAATTGGTGAAGATGAACCGGGATTTAAGTATTTTGTAAAAGCCAGCTATACTTTAAAATCAGCCGGGGCAGCTCCCGATAAAAAATATACAGCCTACTATAGAGATTATAGCGTTTTTGATATGAGCAGAATTGATGATAAAGGATTAGACGCAACTTTTATTTTTGTCGCTTATTCTAAGGATTTCTTAGATAGTGTAAATTTCACAAGTGGTGTTATTAAAATAGATTATTAATTTAGATTTTTTTAGGAGATATCTAATAATGAAAATCAAGATTATTGCTATCGTTTTAAACATTTCTTTTGTTGAAATTATAATTGCACAATCCTGGCAGTTCTTTGAAGTTGATGAAGCAGCAATTAAAATCTTAATAGTGCTAATATAAAAGTTGAATAATATAAAATATATAAAAGATGTTAAAAGTTACATCGCTTTATTGAAAAAAGATATTGAAGTGTCATCGGAAACATATAAAAATAGAGTTTCTATGATGCTTCCAATTGCTGAGCAATGGCTTGTATTGTTGACTTCGGATAAAATTGAGAAATCTGAAGTAGAAAATATAGCTAAGCGGCTCTTTAATATCATCAATGCTCAAATTGAATTGGTAATTATTCAGGATTTGTTTCACCTAGTAAGCAATTGGGCGGACAAGAACGGTCTAAGCACAACAAAAATTAAAAATTGGAAAAAAGAACTCGATGCTAAGTTTCTGAAATTTTGTATTAGATACTATGAGCAAAATGAGAAAGATGTGAAAGAAGGCTTACAGGAAGGTGAGCAATGGGCATTTGGTCTTATAATTGCAAAAAAATGGCAAAAATTCATAAACTCATCTTCTATTAATCAAAATGACATTGATACCATTATGAACCAACTTTTATTACTTGATGAACCCATAGGCACAATGTGGAGGGCAATGAGTTATGGAATCAGGGAATGGGCTGCAGAAAATGGTTTTAAAGTCCCAAGTCACGATCAGTTAAAAGAGCACTTTAATTCCAAGTTTCAAAATTTTATTAATGAAATTAAGAACGAAGAAGAAAATAAATCTTAATTTTATTTTTTATAAGATTCTAAAAATATCTTAACGGATTACAAGCAGATTTTTTTACTGAAATCAGGAAAACATTCATCATTAGTTAAGACTACGGAGAACAAGTATTGATGCTGTTAGGAAGATCATTCTTATTTTAAAAGAATCATCTTCTTTGTTTCAATAAAATTTTTAACCTGAAAATTGTAAAAATAAACTCCACTTGGCAAACTATTCGCATTAAACACTATCTGATAATTACCAGCTTGTTTAATTTCATTAACTAACTCTGCGACTTCTTCACCTAAAGCATTATACACCACAATACTAATTAAACTTTCCTTAGGTGTTGAGTAATTAATTGTTGTAGATGGGTTAAATGGATTTGGGTAGTTGTTTGATAGCACATAATCATTAATAGGATTTAAATTATCATCAATGGCTGTTACTGTTGAATATAAATAATTATAATTGTAATCATTTATCCAGGCTGAACCATTCCAGGTTTGGTGTAGAAAATTCATTGGGTTATTATTCCAATCATAGGTGTATAAATTCTTCCATTCATTTGCCCAGACAAAACCATCCCAATTCTGACTAAGCCTTTCAGTTAAGTTATTATTTTCATCATAGGTGTATAAATTATTCCAATCATCTACCCATGCAGAATTTTCCCAATCCTGGTTAATACTTATAGCCAGGTTATTATTTCCATCAAAGGTGTATAAATTCTTCCAATCATTCACCCAGGCTGAACCATCCCAATTTTGGTTAAGTATTTCAGTCTGGTTATTATTTTCATCGTACGTGTATAAATTCTTCCAATCGTTCACTAAAGAAAATCCATACCGGGTTTGCCCAAGCCATTCGATCTGGTTGGAATTTCCATCATAGCCGAATGAATATTTCACAAAGGTTACCCAGTCAGAATCTTCCCAGTTTTGCCAGATAAATTCCGTCAGGTTATTATTTCCATCATAAGAATATGAAAATTTAAAACCATTTACACTGGCAGAACCTTCCCATTTCTGATTAATAATTTCTGTCTTGTTGTTATTTCCATCATAAGTGTATGAATTCTTCCAATCATTTACCCATGCAGAACCAACCCAAGATTGGCCAAGCCATTCAGTTTTATTGTTATTTCCATCATAAGTGTATGAGTACTTAAAATCATTTACCCAGGCAGAGCCTTCCCAGTTTTGGATAAGTACTTCTGTCGGATTATTATATTCATCATACGCATATGAATACTTATTATAATTTACAAAAGCAGAACCATCCCAGGAAAAGCTAAGCCATTCGGTCTGGTTGTTATTACCATCATAGGTAAATGAATATTTCACAAGATTTACCCAAGCCGAACCATCAGAGTTCTGAAAGCGCTGCTCCATCAGGTTACTATTTCCATTATATGTATATGATGTTTTAAATTCATTTACCCAGGCAGATCCATCCCAGCTCTCTTCTATTAATTCCATCAATAGCTGGCCACCTTTAAGAAGCGTTTTTGTAATTGTTGTTTTAGAATCTTTTTTATTAAATACTTCTGATGCTAAAGATAAACCATCCTGATTATCTAATTGCGCACCTATCTCCCATTTAACACTATGCTTCAGTAAAGATTCTCTATCCTTCGGGATTTCTTTTTCTACTAATATTGGATTGTTAGTTTCTAGCAGTGTTTCGAAAATTAATTTCTCGTAAAGTGGGACATTGTTTCCTGCATTCTGTGAAAATACAGATGGTAAAAAAAACAATGTTATTGCTGAAATGGTAATGATTGATTTCACAAATAATCTCCGGGTTTAATTTCTCTCCAAAAACCAGTGAATTCCAATCAATGTGCCAGCAAGAAAAGGTTTGAAAAATTGATGTAATCGTCATTTCCATCGAACATACCATATCAAAATAATATATATGTTTCATAATGGATATTTAACTAGATAAGAATAATGGAGGGATAATTCAGAGCAAGAAACTTTTTATGTGGATTTACCCCTCTTGACAAGGTTGAGTTTTTTGAAAATAAATTTGGTTTATATTTTTTCTTTCGGAAATCGTTAGTTGAAAGAGTTTGGATAGGTCAGAGGAATTGAACGGTCTAATGGTGAAACAATTTATTCCACTATTTCTGTATTGATTTCACTTTTAGTAATTGTGGTTTTAACAGCCCAGTCATAAATATTATTAGCAAGTGGTAATCCTTTCAAAATCAATTTTTCATCATTTATTGATACAATTGAATACGTCCCGCTTGAAGTGGAATCGAGTTGTTCAGAAATTTGCCAACCGACAAAACTTCTATTTCCACCACCCATTTCTGTTGATTTATTAAAGTGCTGCAAAGCCAGAGAACCCAGGTTGGTACTCTCTGATATTATACTATCCTTGGTTGTAGATTCGGAGTGGGCTTCGAGCAGAAGAATTCCAACTGCTATAGCTGCGGCAATGACAATCATTCCGACTATGATTAGCAAAAGTTGTTGTGATCCCATTATAATTCCATTTGAAGTTATTTGTTCAAAATTATATTTGAAAACATTTTATTTATTTTCAGTAAAATGTAACCTATATTCAAAACAATTAGCGTGCCAATATCTTGGTTTCAGGAGTAAGCATTTATTCTCTTAAAGCAATGGATAATATATTATAGAAACCATTTAATTTCATCTAACCAAATTCGTAACATGTTTTTATCGAGAGATAGCATATCTTTTTTCGTAACATCATCCGTATGCGGAACCAATTTATAAAGTTTATCATATATAATAGTCCTTTGATCCGGTTTCACCCTCTGAAGAAGATTCCACAAAACAATAGTTTCTTTTTCTGTAGATGATTCAATTATTTTATTAAGTGTAATTTTCTTTTTGCCATTAAATAAATAATCTTCAAAAAGGGTAACTAAGTGAAAGCCAGACCTTGAATAATATGGTAAACTGACTCCGCTTCCGCTTAATATTTTCAAATTATATTTTTGCGGAAATATAATTTCATCATCACCTGAATTTACTAGTAACCATCCTTTTTCAAGTACAATAAGTGAATTACTTTTTGAGTCAACCTCTAGCGAATATCTCGTCCCAGAATAGATGTTTTCAATAGTTGCGCCTGGAATAGCAATATGTAAGTTTTCTTTTGCCAAAACAGTGTTCACTCTCAACTTACCCTTTAACAGTTCACCATTATTGTCATTATCCAGCCTTCCAAAGTAAGTATTGCCAAGAATATTGATTCTTCCAATCTCCGCTATATCAATACTTACCGATGATACATCATTGGTGGAGATCATATCACCGGGTATAAATTCCTCCGTTTTAACTATGGACACTTCGTTTTTTAATGGCTTTCCGGATACTAAAGATATCTTCCATTCATTTATTGAGGTAATAAAGTGGAGAGTAAAAGATACTAATGCTGTTATTATTAAGATTCCGATAATAATCTTATCACTGGGTATTAGCACCCTTCCCTTTTTATATACTACTTTCTTGCCTCTTTTTTTATTTTTGCCCGCCGCCTTTCGTTTTTTCTCATATTCAATAAGCTCTTCCAGTTCCTCGGCATCAGCCCCTTTCTCTTTAAGTTCTTTAAACCTAATTTCATTAATCTCATCTAAGGCACTATTTATTAAATTTCCGTCAAGCTGTATTTCACTCGGAAAGGATTTAATCAGTGTATCTATTCCTGCTTCTGATTTCATACCTGATAGTGATCTGGAAATATTAAAAACTGAATCCGATAGTTTTCTTTCAGCTTCTGAATTATTAATTCCTATGAAGCCCAAAAAAGTTTCCAATGGATGACCATAAATTTTATTTAGAACAATAATTACTCTGCTTTCGTAATCTAACTCAGCAATTGCTTTCTCAAACGGGTCTGTTGAAAAAGCCGCACTTTGATTATCAGATGTTGATAACCTCTTTTTATTTTTTTCTTTGTTATTGCTAGAGCCAACCAAGCCATGTAAGGTGGTTTTAATAGCAATGTTTCTTAGCCACTCTTCAAATGAAATATTTTCCGGGGCTTTATTATTTATTTCTTTCCAGGCAGTTATTAGGGTTTTTTTTGTAAACAGTTCAGCTAATGCTTTATCTCCTGTTAACCGTATAATTAATGTATATATATCAACTAAAT
Organism: Bacteroidota bacterium; assembly: GCA_022562275.1. Taxonomy (GTDB): domain Bacteria; phylum Bacteroidota; class Ignavibacteria; order Ignavibacteriales; family Ignavibacteriaceae; genus BMS3ABIN03. The sequence continues at coordinate 1,250 of JADFPP010000018.1, read as the reverse complement.
ACATTTCATATAGTTCTTCCTGGGCGACAATCTTGCCGCGTTGTGCATTATCTATTAAAGATCGTATATATTTGTTTTCTTGATCCAATTGATTGGGACAATAAATTAAAGATTAAAACACCGGATAAAAATTTTATCTGCAATACCAAACCTAATCATTGGAATATAATTTGGTATTGATGAGAAGATATGCTTGAGTAACGTATTATTCCTGACCATATTTATTAAGAACGTCAATTTCTATACCATTCAAAACAATTAATAATCAGAAAAAAAAGTCTGATTCGTTTTTTATTGGAGATAAGATGTGCAGTCCTTTCCCGAACCCCTGCATTCTCTTTTAAGTTGCTCCCCATGTGTTTTCTCTCTAGTTTTTCATAAAGAACTATCCCCCGATTTCCGCAAATTTAATTTGCTACATATTAAACCAATAAGTAAATTATATTAGAATAATATTGGGTAAGCTCTTTGTTTATATAACTTTAGGGAGTTATAAATTTATAGTACTATATCAAAAGAAACAAATAAGAAACAGATGTTGAGTTTTTTTGTCAATCAGTACCGCTTCTAATTTCAATTCTAAGCAAAAAATCACCGACTCAACTAACGATTTCTGAAAGAACTAATTAGTATAGTATTTTGGTATAGGTAGAGATATTTAATATAAAAAAACCCCTGCCTATGTTATTAAGCAGGAGTTGAAGAAAGAAAATTAAGTTGCTGGATTTATTTCATCAATACCAACTTCTTAATTTCAACAAAATTGCCTGCTTGTAGTTTGTAAAAGTAAATACCGCTTGGTAAACCAGTTGCATTAAACTCAACCGCATAACTTCCTGCAGGTTTTTCTTTATTAACAAGTGTTGCTATTTCATTTCCTTTAACATCATAAACTGTAAGTGTAATAAAACTTAATTCTAAAATTTGATATTTTAGTATTGTCGTTGGGTTAAATGGGTTAGGATAATTTTGAAAGAGCGCATACTGCTCTGGGATTAATTCAACTTCTATTATATCTGAATATTCATATTGACCATTAAAATCTATTTGCTTTAATCTATATAAATATTTACCTGGAGTTAGATTAGCATCAACATAAGAATAATTATGTGTTTCAGTTGTTGTTCCATAACCCTCTACAAATACAATTTTCTCCCATACATTTTCAATGGTTAAACGTTGAATCTCAAAACCAAAATTATTTAGTTCAGTAGCTGTTGTCCAATTTAATGTAACAGTATTTCTGGTCA
>JADFPP010000080.1 GCA_022562275.1 Bacteroidota bacterium | reverse complement strand
TTATTCATCTCAACAAAAACAGTCGATCACGATAATTCAGCAATCCGTTCAAAACTAAACCTTCATTCAAGAACAGAAGCTGCCGCATTTGCTCAATCAGGTGGAATGCTTAAAAAATAGGGAACTGAAAATCATAAAATAGGGAATACCCCCGATTCCCTTCTCTCCTTGATTCTCCATATTAGCACCAAGAAAAACATTTAATTAATATCAACAATTGAAGTTATATGCCACGTTATCTGATTGAACGTACATTTGGTGAAGGACTACAAATTGTAGACGAATCTAAAGGTGCTGATGAATGTCTGAAAATAGTGAGTAATAACCTGTATGATGAGGTAACGTGGGTTCATTCTTATGTAAGTGATGATAAATCAAAATCCTTCTGTATTTACGATGCCCCCTCTCCTGAAGCAGTACGAAGAGCAGCAAGAAGGAATAATCTGCCAATTGACAAAATAACCGAAGTACGTGTTTTAGATCCATACTTCTATTAATTAATTAATAATTTATCGGAGGATAAAATGAAAAAACTCTTTTTAATTCTTGTCTCTTTTGTAATGACTTCTGTGTTCGTGATGGATATTCACGCGCAGGATAAAACTGGAGAGTACAACAGGATTGTGATAAAACGTTATCTGGTGGAACGCACTTTCCCCGACGGGCTTAACATACCTGTAAATACAGAGGGAAGTGAAATTTGCCTGACGGTGGTTTCTAACAATGCCGAAGATAACGTTACCTGGATTCATTCTTATGTAACTATGGACAAGAAAAAGACTTTCTGCATTTATGATGCCCCATCACCGGATGCAATAAGAAAAGCAGCCGATAAGAATGGGCTGCCTGTGGATAATATTGTAGAAGTCAGTGTTCTTGATCCATATTTTTATAAATAACAAATCATTGGAGGTTCAAATGAAAAGTTCTTTTATATTTTTGTTTTCTGTAATAATTGTCGGGTTAGTAATTGTAGGATGTGATACAGAAGATCCAATAGTTAATCCTATTCCAACTGATCCGCTTGAAGGAGAACTTGCGAAAGTGAGATCAGCTACAGAAAGATACCAGAACATGGATAACGCATTAAGTGATGAATATGAAGATATTGATTTATTTGTAGCTAATCAGGGTTGGCATTATCTTAAAGGAAGTCTGGTGGATGAAACTTTTGAGTTGGAAAAACCTGAAATACTTGTCTATGCACCCGATTCAAATGGCGGCTTAATGCTTGTCGGTGTTGAATATGCAATCCCGGTGGATTTATCTGCCGATGCACCCGATGGATTCACCGGTGCGGAAGATGTGTGGGAGATTAATACAGATTTTGGATTGTGGGTTTTACATGCCTGGGTTTGGTCTGATAACCCTGATGGAATATTTAATTCGACAAATCCTCTTGTGCCAGTGGAGCCATAACCTTTTAGGCAGCAATTGCCTATAAAATAGGATCAGTACATCTATGACCCATATCTTGTAAAAGAGGTGTGGGTTTTTATTTATTAAAATAATAGAATCGAAATATATTACTGTGGCGCATTCTCGGTATATTTTTTAGCTATCTTTTTGCGCACTTCAATTTTTTCTATTCCTTATATTCTTTACACAAGGGATTTTCCGTTTGAATTAAGCAGATAACAGAAATGCCCGGGAATTATCTTGACAATAATAACGTTATTCGTTATCATTATACAAATGATTAAAAGTTTTGCGGATAAAGAAGCAGAGAATATTTTTAACAGGCATTTCTCAAAGAGATTTCCTGTTAGTTTACAGAATAAAGCTTACAGAAAATTACTTTTATTAGATGCTGCGGAAAAGTTAAACGATCTAAGAATTCCTCAGGGAAACCGTCTGGAAAAATTATCTGGCAAATTGAAAAACTTTCATAGTATTAGAATAAACAACCAATGGAGAATTGTTTTCAATTGGAAAAGGCTAGATGCTTATCAAGTAAAAATAACAGATTATCATAAAGGATAATAAATGAAAACAAAGAAAATTAAGCCAATACATCCGGGAGAAATTTTGTTAGAGGAATTTCTAAAACCAATGGGCATTACTCAATACCGTTTGGCTAAAGATATAAATGTGCCACCTAGAAGGATTAACGAAATTGTGCTTGGGAAAAGAACAATAACTGCCGATACAGCTTTAAGACTCTCACGTTATTTTGGTTTATCTGAAAGATTTTGGCTTAATCTTCAGATGCGGTATAATCTGGAAATTGAAAAAGACCGGCTCAAGAACCGCCTGGAAAAGGAAGTAGTTAAACTAGCATCTTAACAATCAAAACGTTGATGAAACGATTTTCGATACTAATAATGAATAAGAAGATACCAAAAATATTGCAGAAAGACGGAACTATCTTTGAATTGAGACCAATCAATTCAAAAAAATCATATTTGAATGTTAGGGGTATTAATTTGGATATCGATAAAGATGAAATAATAGATATTCTTCAGGAAGTTCGGGAACGATAGTCTTTTAAACTTTTTAATCAATTTCTATCTGGTCTCACTGCGGCGCATCTTCAGTGTACTTTTCTTTTATCTCATCAACTTCTTCAATATTTACTTTGCCTGAAATTCTTTGAGCGAGAGACTTTCCATCTAATTTGTGATAATTTAATACTTCCCACGGTGTGCCGCATTCGGGATATTCTGTTAAACCAAGATTAATAAACTCTCTATTTTCTAATATTCCATTTTCATTCAAGGCGTTTAATAATCTATCACCTAGACCACCAACAGCAGAATGGTCTTCAAGTACAAATATTTTTTTCTGATCTTTTACAATTTTCTTCAGCCACTCATTATCAATTTTATTCAGCCAGGGCATATTAATTACCTTTAAACCGAAACCGATCTTTTTCAAATAATCTGCAGCTAACACTGCTTCGTGAAGCATAACAGGACCGTAACCGAAAAGTATTGCATCGTTGCCTTCGGTCAAGGCTGTACCAATACCAACTTTAAATTTATAATCTTTCGGCAGTTCAATCTTTTCGGGTGAAGGACCAATTACCAATCGTAAAACACAATTTTCTTCAGCATCATTTACACAATATTCTGTTGCCCATTTTGTTTCTTCAGCATTGCACGGCTGGATGATTGTTACATTCGGCAATGCACCGAATAAAGAAATATCTCTCACACTTTGATGTGATTTGCCCGGTCCTGCAGGAATCATTCCTGCAAACTGGCAAGTGTAAATAACTTTTGTCTGTTCACCGGCGTTGTTGTAAATCTGTTCATTGGCTCTTGCAGCAAGAAAGCTTGCAAAGGTGCTTACCACGGGAACGAGTCCCATTCTTGCTAATCCGCCCGCCATTGAAACCATATCCTGTTCAGCAATTCCGTTTTCGATAAATCTATCAGGATACATTTTTTCAAACTTTCTTAATTTACAATCAGCGGAAAGATCACCATCGAGAACAATTAACTTATCATTATACTTTGCAATTTCGCATAGAGCATCGCCGTAAGCTTCGGTAACAAATTCTTTGTCTAATTTTGTTATTGCCTTTCCTTCAGCTTTGTTTTCAGGAATATCAATTTTGCCCATTCCAAGTTTTTCTGAAAGCTTATTAATTGTTTCGGTTAACTCTGCCAATCCTTTTTCATAACTTTCATCATCCGGTGCACCGGAGTGCCATTTGTACAAAGTTTTTCCTTCAAAAGTTTCTGTTTCCGGTTGTTCCATAAACGAAATGCCTTTGCCTTTTACTGTGTCTGCAACGATCATTTTCGGTTTATCCGTTACTTTTTTCAGCTCGGTAAAAGTCTTTTTTAATTCATTGTAATCATGACCGTTAATTCTTACAACGTGCCAGCCGAATGCAGAAACTTTATTAACCACATCTTCAATATTATTTACATCTTTAACAAGCATATCAGTCTGGTATTTATTATGATCCATTATTACTGTGAGGTTTCCAATCTTTTGATGTGCCGCAGCCTGGAGTGATTCATATATTTGTCCTTCCTGAAATTCACCATCACCGGTTAAAACATAAACGTGTCCTTTATTTTTACTGTAAGATTTTGCCCACGCCATTCCCTTCCCTTTGGAGATACCCATTCCCAACGAACCGGTGCTTGCTTCAATCCCGGGAATGCGAACTTCGGGATGACCATCTAATCCATGTAATCTTCTGAGCATTAAAAGTTTTTCTTCGGGAATAATTCCGAGTGCGTAAAAAATTGAATACAATCCCGGCACATCATGCCCTTTTGATGAAAAATAAATATCACGATCGGGAGAATCGAGTCCGACTTCAAGAATATTCAATTCATTTAAGTAGAGGTAAGTAGTAATATCCATCGCACTAAACGATGAGCCAAGATGCCCCGAACCTGCTTTCTTTACAGCAACGAGAGTGTTGTAACGACACATATCAGCAAAAAGCTGCATCTTCGCAGTCCAATCACCGTCAAAGGATTTTACACTATTGAATTCTGATTTTTTAATTATCTTAAAGGACATATTTTCTCCGGGAAACAATTTTCTATATTGTCAATATTCAAAACATAATTAAACGTAATGTAAAAAATAGTATAATGAGTTGAGAAAAAGTAATTACAATTTTATAAATTGTTAATCCATAAAAATAATTTTTGAGTTAAATATGACCTGGATAAAAACAATCTCATATGAAGAAGCCAAAGGCAAGCTTCTGAATCTTTATGATAGAATAAAGGGACCTGAAAATAATGTTGATAATGTAATGATCGCGCACAGTTTACGACAGCACACAATGGAAGGACATTTGGCTTTATATAAAAATGTTCTGCATCATCCCAATAATAAAATTCCTAATTGGTTCCTGGAAGCTGCGGGTGTGTACACAAGCATTTTAAATAGTTGTGATTACTGTATTGAGCATCATTTTGCAGGTATGAGTCGTTTGCTAAAGAATGATAAACATGCAAAGAAAATTCGCTCGGCGTTAGAGACACAAAATCTGGCCAAAATATTTAACGCTAAAGAATGTATCGCGCTTTATTATGTAAAAATGCTTACTATATACCCGACGAATATTACAGAAAATGATTTGGATAAGTTGCGCAGTGCAGGATGGGATGATGGTGAAATACTTGAGCTGAACCAGGTTACTTCCTACTTTAACTATGTGAACAGAATGGTGCTTGGATTAGGTATAAATACTGATGGCGATATACTCGGGCTTTCGCCTAATGACTCTGAAGACCTGAACGACTTACAGCATAAATAAAAGTTTATATCAGATCTTCGATTATAACAAAAGCATTACGCACCAATTCGTTAAAACGGATTAATGTGACTGATTACCTAAACAACCAGAGACTTTCAAAAGCAATAAAGTACCTGTCAAAAAAAGATAAAGACCTTGCTGCACTTTATGAGGCAGATGGTGTTCCTCCTCTTTGGGCGAGACGACCCGGGTTTACAACATTAATTAAAATAATCCTTGAACAGCAGGTTTCTCTTGCATCGGCTAAAGCAGTATACAGAAAACTTGAAAGAAATATTAAACCTTTTACCCCAATACGATTTAAGGAATTGGGAATTGCCTATCTTAAATCATTGGGAGTTACACGTCAAAAATCTTCTTATTGTATTAATATAGCTGCAGCAATTTTAGATAATAAATTGGATCTTAAATCTTTAAACAAGATGAACGATGATAATGCGAAAGAAATCCTGATCCGGATAAAGGGAATAGGTTCCTGGACGGCAGACATTTATCTTTTAATGGCTTTGCGCAGATCCGATATCTGGCCAGCGAGGGATATTGCTTTGGCAAGTTCTATGCAGAAAATAAAAAGACTTCGATCTTATCCTGCTTATGAGAAACAAATTAAAATTGCAGAAAAGTGGCAGCCATATAGGTCAGTGGCAGCAAGAATGCTCTGGCAGCATTACATTAAAAATAATTTATAAAAGGTTGCTCAAATCGGATAAGGTTAAAATAAATCATCAACAATGTGTAAATCCGCATCGAATTTTAGGAAGAATGCAAATTTTGACTTTCGACCGACCGGATGAGTCTGGTTTCTTCTGTCAAATATGTTTGTTAGAATAAGATTAATACTGAATCTTCTTTCCCAAAAATACTTTAAAAATGCAACTTTAACTGTAATTAAACTATTAAGTTTTGACGAATAAAGTTCGCCGCTGCTTTCATCTATATTTTTATAATCAATCCATTTTGTTGATGAAGTGTAATTCAAATATCCGAATATTGAAAAACTTTCAAATGGTGTATATATTATATTATAACTTAATCTATTCTCTGGAATACTTTGCCAGACTGTGTTAAATAAAGCATCACTATTAATTGAGGTTGTAAGATTATAAAATATTGTATGTCTGGCCTTTTGGGATATATTATGTTTAATTGAGATACCACCCCCAATTGTGTTTCCATTCTGCTTTGTATAGACTACTGTAGGGGAGTGAAAAGAACCATCAGTGAAATCATATATATAATCTCGTTGTTCAACATACACTTCTTTTAATTTTCTAAAAAATCCGTTCAGTTTTAGAAAAAATTTTCCATTTATTTCCGAATTATAAATTATATCAAATGTTAGCTTTTTTCCACCTTCGAGATTGCCTTGAATGGTGTAATCGATATTGTTTTTGTCTAATATGTCATATCCTCTATCAACCCAATACCAGAAGTTCTGACTCTCTTCGAGTAGACTTTTTGCGTACGATATGAAAACTAAAATATTATTGTGATTATTAATTTTAACTTCATTTGATAAGTAAACTTTATAAGCCGTTTTATCATTATTCCCGGTTAAGAATAAACCTGCATTTTGATTGATAATTTCACTGTAATTGAAACTTATCAAACTGTAAATCTTTCTCAGGAAAAAAGAATTGTCGATAGTTAATGATTCATTCTCTGCACGGTATTTGTTTATTCCTACACCTAAGCTTAAGGTTATATCCTTTAGAAATATGTTTGAATGGACGTTTCCATATATATTTTCATATCCCCAATCAAAATCAAAGTCAAAAACATTTTCAACTTTTGTTATATTATTTTTAGAGTATTTTATTTTATAGCTCAAATCATAATTCTCATGAAATTGAAATTCACCTGTTACCCCAATGTGTAAATATTTGTTCTTCAGTGGAATCTCCCTTCCGAATGGACTGAAGTAATAATAATCTTTGATTTCACTTTTAGTTACGTAAACTTCATTTCTTGTATCTGTAGTAATATATCCAGCTTTTAATGAAGGCGCGTTTAGTTTTAATCTCGGTATATCACCAATGTTAGGAGCTATAGATTGAATTCTTTTTCTATAGGCAGAGGAAGTGAGCGATTCTGTATTGCTCTTATAACTTAAAATTGAATAGAAATAATCTTTTTTAAAACTGAGTGACACCGAATAATTTGTGCCCTGGTTATCTACATTTGGTGTATCATCGCCAGTGAAACGATAGGGTCCGGGATCTCCGGTTTCGCTCCCTACTTGTATTTTCCCTTTCATAGTTATTCCCTCTTCCGGAATAATTGAATGGATGTGCATAAGCCCGCTGCTTATAAACTCGCCTTCGATTATCTGAGGGACGGTGTATATCTCTATGTAGTCTATGTTACTAAGTGTAACAGGAATATTGTTGATGTTTCCATCTTCAAAAATACTATAGTCCAATCTCTGTCCGTCGAGCATTATTTTCCATAATTGATGCTGGTAATTATCAAGTCCATTAATACTGACTGAATGATCATATCCATTTATTGTTGAATAATTATGATTATTAATTAATGAAAAAATATCCGAAATCCTTGTGACTCCTGATTTCTTTATGTCTTCGGAGGTTATTATCTGCCTGTCAATTAAATACAAGCTATTGTTCTGCGCTAAAACAGAGGAGATGAGGAGTAAAAAGAATTTGATCAACAGTAAGTTTTTCATGGGTTTATACTTGTCCGCCTCCGGCGGAATTTCTTGTTTTGGTCCCGACGTGTCGGGAAACTCGCATTATAATCATTTCCTTAAGTGTAAATATTTTTTTCATACTCATTTCATCTGTTAATTATTTTTTTTGTTAGATGGAACTCGTTTATAATCATCTTCCTTTATATAAGTATTTTTACATGCTCGTTTCATAACGTCATTTTAAAAAGTCTCTTAACCAATCCGGTGCATTGAATGAATAATCTAAACCGGCAGACGCGTAAAATAAATTTATCTTCTTGTTTGTGAAGATTCGAAGATAACTTCCCTCGATATTTAGATTCGCATTTTTAAGTATTTGGAATGACAATCTCACCATAAAATCTATTCCTAACTCACTTTCACTCTTGAGTCCTTGCTCAACATCTTCCTTTTCAAAGTTCATTTGAAAACTGCCAATGTTTAAACCACTGTATAATCTTACCAATCTAAGAGTCCTAAATTCTATTCCCCATCCTCCATAAACAAACCAGGAAAAGAATTCAGGAATGTTCAAATCCTTTGTATTGAAATTCATTAACTTTAATCCAAATTGCATTCTTCCAATATAAAATGGTGTCTCAAAAAATCCTTTAATGCCACCTGACGGATGCCATGTATTATGAAAAATATTACGATTAAAGTTGTTTGTATATTGAATCCCGATTTTGATTTTTTCAAAAGGAGATTCTTCTACCACAAACACGGACTGTGAATAAGAAATGTTCTTGTGAAGAAATGCGCTGCATACTAAAATACAGATAAGTAAAATTAGTGTTCTCAAGAAAACATTGAATCCTTAATTATTTTAAGCTTTAATTTTACTGATTTGGAAATTCAAATTATCTTTAGAAGAATACATATTCTAAAATAAAAATCAGCAATCCTAAAGTAATCTTTTCATCCGAAGAATAAGTAAATGATATGGAACAAATAATAATAATAATTAACAATTTAACATTTTTTTATAGATAAAAATAAAACTGATATTTACGATTCCATCCATAGAGACATCCCGCCACGGCAGAACTGTATCCGTGCAGTTTTCAGTTTACGATGTTTTAGGAAATGAAATTGCAACTCTTGTAAACAAAGAAAATCCTGTCTGAGAATATGAGGTTGAGTTTTAATGAAACTGCTTTTATTAAGAAATCTTGATTTCCTGGTTTTTTTGAGTTAAATTGAAACTGAATCACTTTAAAAAACTTATAATCAAATATAAGAGGAGGGGATTATGGCACTCACTATCAGAAAAGCAGAGTACTATTTTACAACCATTCAAGACCAACCAGGCGAGGCATATAAGCTGCTATCCCAATTTGCAGAAATCGGAGTAAATCTGTTTGCATTTACTGCAATACCAATGGAACCTGAGAGAATACAATTCACACTTTTTCCTGAAGACACTAATAAGTTAACCGATGCTGCTGAAAAGGTCGGCTTTACACTCGACGGTCCACATCCGGCTATACTTGTTCAGGGTGATGATGAACTGGGTGCGCTTACAGATTTACACAAAAAATTATACCTGGCAGATGTTAATGTGTATGCATCAAACGGTGTAACTGACGGTGTGGGAAGTTTTGGTTATGTACTTTATATAAGACCTGAAGAATACGACAGAGCTCTGTCAGCTTTGAATGTTTGATGATTTTTCCGTTGAGATGAAAATCATAAACCAACTAAATTTTGGATTATTATTTGATTCTGAAAAAATAATATCTCATTTTAGTTGAGTATTTGAATAATTACTCATTAATTTTAATTTTTTGTGGCTATCAATTACTTGTACAATTCTGATTTCCATCCATGCTTTAACTTGTATGCATTAAAAGCTAAACTCAACCTTCGTTTAAAATTATTGGAAAAATCATTATGAAAAACAGAACATCTTTTCCAAAAGTCTTTTGGGTAGCAAATACAATTGAGATAATCGAGAGGTTTGCCTATTACGGAATTTACATGGGCTTTGGAATTTACCTGCAGCAACTTGGATATTCCAAGGGCGATCTGGGTATTATCCAAAGTATCTTCCTGGCTTTGTCATATCTTATTCCATTGTTCTCCGGAACCTTTGCTGATAAATACGGTTTCAAAAAAGTGTTGATAATATCTTACCTTGTCTATCTACCAACAATTCTTCTGTTAATATTTACAAAAACATTTTCAGGTATTGCAATAACAATGCTTAGTATTGGATTTGCTGCAGGTATTTTCAAGCCATTAATTTCAGGCACGGTAAGAGTTGTAACTGATAAAACGAATAAAACTCTTGGGTTCGGAATTTTTTACCTGATGGTAAATGTGGGTGCTTCTTTCGGACCAATTGTAATGGGAAAACTGAGAGCCATTTCCTGGGATTATGTATTTATTACAGCCGCTGCAGCTGTGGGATTTATGTTCATTATTACACTTATTTTTTACAAAGAACCGCCGCGCGAAATTGAAGGAGTTACACTTAAACAAAAATTCAAAGATATGGGTGAGGTTCTTTCCGATTACAAATACTTAACATTCATTATTTTATTGGGTGTCTTTTTCTGGTTACCATTCTGGGCATTCTTTAACGTACTTGCTGTTTACATAAATGACTACCTGAATACAGCAGCTTTATATCAGGATGTTAAATCCCTTCTGGGTTCCGGTATAACAAATATAATTTCCAGTAATGATGGAGGTGTTTGGAAAATTAATGCCGAAGCTATTTCGCACACAGGTTATATCATTATCGTTTTCCAGATACTCATTTCTCAAATATTTGAAAAACGTTCGGCGATACCATCTTTTCTATTCGGGTTGTTTATTGCAGCAGCCGGATTTGTCGTTTTAGGTTTTTCGGTTACTATGTCAAGCAGTTTAGTATTCCTCGGAATCTTTCTATTCGCAATTGGTGAGATGATATCTTCACCAAGAATTCAGGAATACATTACCTGGCTTGCCCCAAAGGAAAAAGCTGGACTGTATATGGGAACTAATTTTCTGGCTGTTTTTATAGGTGCAACTCTTAGTGGTATTTATACAGGTGTTATGGGCAGTTTTGAAAAAGCCGGAACACCTGAATATATTATGTACACACTCGCTGTTCATTCTCTAATTGGAATAATTGCAATTTATATTTTCACAAAAACTGCCGGTGAGTTTAAAGAGCAGGATGAATAGTTTGAAAATACTTTTTATCGTTGTTCTGTTCTTCTCTGTTACGCTTTTTGCACAAATTACAGTCGAAGAATATCAAAAAGAAAAACAATTTTTAATCTCCAAAAAATTTAATCTTGAAGATGAGATTTTGAAGTTGAAAAATGATATTGACAGCTTAAGAAACTTAATTCCTGAATTGGAACAAAATGTTATATTAACATACCGAGAATTATACGTACTAAAATATGGTGAAGAAATTGCACAGCGTATTGCATCCAAACGAATCTGGAAAGGAATGACGGATGAAATGGTAAGAGACGGCTGGGGTAAGCCTGACCAAATTAATAATAATGTTGAAAGGTGGGGTACGTTTACACAATGGTCTTATGGAAATATTATTTTCTTTTTCAGGGATGGAAATCTAACAGACTGGGAAGAAGGGAGGATAGAATAAATTATGTGTTCAATACTTGCAATACTCGATATAAAATCTGATGTGGATGCACTTCGTAAGCAGGCATTGCAAATGTCAAAGTTGCAGCGTCATCGCGGACCTGATTGGTCTGGAATGTATGCGAACGACAAGGTGATAATGGCTCACGAACGCCTCTCGATCGTAGATATAGAACACGGCTCCCAACCGTTATACAGTAATGATGGTGAACTCGTACTTGCTGTGAACGGAGAAATTTACAATCACAAAGAACTTGAAGATTCCTTAACAATCAACTATTCCTTCCAGACTAAATCCGACTGTGAAATTATTAATGCTCTTTACAGGGAAAAAGGTGCTGAATTTTTGGACGAACTTAATGGAATTTTTTCATTTGTACTATATGATAATAAATCGAATTCCTATCTTATTGCAAGAGACCACATAGGCATAGTCCCATTGTATACCGGTTACGATGAGCACGGCAATTTTTATGTTGCATCTGAAATGAAAGCATTAATCAATGTATGTAAAACCATCGAGGAATTTCCACCAGGACATTATCTATCTAGTAAGGAAGGAAAATTAAAACGTTATTATAAACGCAGCTGGGATGATTTTTCGAATGTTAAGAATAATAAAACAGACATAAAATTATTAAAGCGTGGATTAGAGGAAGCTGTTCATCGTCAGTTGATGTCAGATGTCCCGTATGGTTTGCTGCTCTCCGGCGGTTTAGATTCCTCCATTATTGCCGCAATTGTGAAGAAATTTGCTCAACGAAGAATTGAATCAAATGATCTTAGCGATGCATGGTGGCCTAAACTGCATACCTTTTCTATTGGATTGGAGGGTTCACCCGATAATGCTGCCGCACGAGTAGTTGCCGAACATATCGATTCAGTGCATCACGAATTTACATTTACTATTCAGGAAGGATTAGATGCACTGAACGACGTAATATATCATATAGAAACCTACGATGTAACATCAATCAGAGCTTCTACACCAATGTATTTAATTGCACGCAAGATAAAATCAATGGGGGTGAAAATGATTTTATCCGGTGAAGGTGCAGATGAAATTTTTGGTGGATACCTATACTTCCATAAAGCGCCTGATGCAGAAGCACTGCATATAGAAACAGTACGTAAGCTGCAGCAGCTGCATTGGTTCGATTGTTTGAGAGCAAACAAATCAATGGCGTCCTGGGGCGTAGAAGCCAGGGTTCCGTTTTTAGATAAAGAATTTATTGATATTGCAATGAATATAAATCCGGCAGATAAATTAGTGACAAAAGGTAAGATGGAAAAACAATTACTACGGGAAGCATTTTCCGATTACTTACCGGAGAGTATATTGTGGAGACAAAAAGAACAATTTTCAGACGGAGTTGGATATAACTGGATTGATACATTAAAAAAAGTTTCTGAAGAGGAGATAACAGACAACCAGATGGAAAATGCGCATTTTAAATTTCCTATTAACACCCCGCAATCAAAGGAAGCGTATTACTTCAGGCAAATATTCGCTGAACACTTCCCTACTGATTCTGCTGCTTCTTGTGTCCCGGGAGGACCTTCAGTGGCTTGCAGCACTCCTGAGGCACTGGCCTGGGATAAATCATTAAATAATGTGATCGATCCCTCCGGCAGGGCTGTGCAGAATGTTCATAAAGAAAGCTATTAACCAGTTTATTTTTTAACAAATATTAAAGTACTTTACCAATGCCAACTATAATTAGATCCTCATCAATAATTAAAGCTGCGGGAAACCCGTCAGGGCCGGATCTTGACGGCAAACCCAAAGTAATTGAGGAATTTATTGGCAGAGTAAATTCTAAAACGGAAGTGTTAAGCATTGCAAAAATGAAAAGCCCCGCTGGATGGGCTGAGCCTGGGCAAATTCCGGAATTCGATGAATACTCAATAGTTTTAAAAGGAACATTGCGGGTTGAATCAAAAGGGGAAACAATTGATGTAAAACAGGGTGAAGCAATAATTGTACATAAAGGAGAATGGATAAGATACAGTTCACCTTTACCCGAAGGTGCTGAATATATTGCTGTATGCATTCCTGCATTCTCTCCTGAAATTGTACATGGGGACGGATAGGAGGACTGTAAAATTAATAATCCATCACACAAATGGTATGAATGGTTGAAGCTTTGTGAGAATTTATCTACTGTTGAAGAAGAATTCATACAGCTAATTGAAAGTTTTAATACAAAAGTTCGTGATCAAAAAATAGATGAGGGCAGTTGGTCTGCAAAAGATGTTTTATCACACATTGTTGGATGGGAAGTTGAAGTTGTAAAACAATTCAAAGCATTTCTTTTAAATCCGGATGTTGATGATAACTATGATATTGATTCATTTAACAAATCTAGTGTTGAATGCCGCAAGCATTTAAGTTGGGATCAGATAGTAGCGGAATTGAAAACTGCGCAAGCAGAATTATCAGGTTTCCTATCAAAATTAACTCAAAAAGAAATTGATGAGGAGGAGCGATTCATTGAATGGGTGGATGTGTTGGCAAATCATTACATTCATCATGCAAAGCAACTAAGACAATTTGGCTAATAGGTAACAAATGTATGGATACTAAAGAAATTGAAAAAATAGTGGGAGATGCTTGCAGAGCTGAAACAAATGTATTCGGATATGATATTTGGGCTCATCATATTTTACAGGTTGTAAATATTGGTTAAAAATTAGCCGAACAATTCAACGCCGATCCTGAAATTGTAGAGCTTGCCGCACTACTTCATGATTATGCGGGAATAAAAGATCACTCTTTGTATAAAGAACATCACATACACGGTGTAATTGAAGCGGAAAAAATATTAAAGAATCTCAATTACCCAGAACAAAAAATTGAAGCCGTTAAACATTGCATCGAAAATTACAGGGGCAGCATACCCGGTAAACGAGGCACACCGGAAGCAGAATGCCTGGCAAATGCAGATGCAGTAGTATATATTGAAAACGTTTCTTCCCTCTTTTACCTGGCTTACGCAAAATTTGATATGGGAATTGACGATAGTGCAGATTGGATTTGTAAAAAACTTAACCGCACATGGAACAAGATTAATCCTGAAATCAGGTATTTAGTTGAAGAAAAATATAAATCGGCAATGAACACGGTAACAAAAAAGGAAACTCAACTTTAACTGTGTGTTAATATTTAAATTGATGTATAATTATATTTTCAATATCAACTCAACTTGCTGAATTCTCAAACGCAGTACGGACTTCAACCATTAAAAGGTTGCAATTAATTCCGGCTGGTAAAGAGAATTGGAGGATTTCACCGGGGACAATGAGTTCGGCTGACATAGCGTACCATTTGATTCAGACAGATAATTGGCCCTTAAAAAAAAATCAAACTTAAAGATCTGGAATCTATAAAAGGAGATACGGGAACTGTAGAAATTAAGACTCGAAATAATTACCTGAAGCTGATTGAGGAGTTAAATAATTCAGGTAAAAAACGTGCCGGGTTTATTCAATCTTTAGATGACAAGGTATTTCAAGAGAAAATATATGATGACAGGTTTGGTAAAGAAGTTTCGGTTTGGTGGATTATTGTCAGGGGAAATCCTGATCACGAAATTCATCATCGGGGACAAATCTCAGCTTACCTTCGTGCAATTTTATAAGCGGTTTAGCAATCCGATAGATAGAGTTTTTTACAAGGTCTTAATTAATACTTGATGAATTCTTACCTTTAATTCTTTTACGCATTGTATAATATTTGAAGTGTAAAAATTGTGGATGTATGAACATCTCCTCCAATTATCTGGTCACACTTTGTCTTGTGCAAAAGCCTCCTAACGTGATCAGATTTGACGACCGGGTGATATTAGTTTCTTTTGATAAGTCCTCCT
>JADFPP010000143.1 GCA_022562275.1 Bacteroidota bacterium | reverse complement strand
CATATACAAATTGCGCGAATGCACTGCTTACAAAAGTTAAATATGTAAAGATGAAAATTATGGGAGAGGGGAGAGAGCGGAGAAACTTTTTCATTAATTATGAGAGAAGTAACAGAGTTTGTGATATGGCAACAAGTAAAAACGAAACCGTAAATATTGGGATTTGAAATTTCGGTTGTAATCTTACCAATATCTTATAGAAAAGATATATAAGAAAACTTGAAAATACTGCAGTACTGATTATACCGGCGAACTGCACCGGGATTAAATTCGACGATATAAATGCAAGAGAAATAAATACTGTTACGATCAGATCGATTCCGCTCAGGAACGTCTCCCCATTTGGGTGAATTCTTTCTCTGAAAACAAGAAAAAAAGCTATGGTCGGTAATAACATTAGGGTAATCAACTTGTGGATATCAAAATTTGAAAAATACGGCATATCAATAACTTTGAAATTTATATCGATTTCACCTACAAGCAGGAAAAAAGTTACAGTATTAATAAAAAATATAAGATGTGTAATTCCTTTGTTAATCTTATAATTAATGATACTGTATATGATGAGTATGAAAAATAAAATCAGGGTTACATATAATAAATTATTATCTCCAACTGAACTTCTTAGAGTAAGATACAGCATTAAACCAAATATTGAAATCGACACTAAAGGGATAAAATACGATTTGTAGAATTTAATGATTACCTGTGGGAAAAGGCGTAATATTCTTCCATAAATTATTGAATTACTCTTACTGATAATTAGATCGAGAATTTGACCGGTAAATAAATACATAATTCCAAATAACACAAATATTATAAAAGCTGCAAACTTAGAGTAGAATAAATAATAAATAGAAATAACGGTAAAAATAAGAGCATACGATTCAATCACGAACACGGCTGTTTTGTGGCGTATGTTTTTACCGAGAATAATATGATGAATATGACTTTTATCCGGCAGGAAGGGATTTCTTTTATGTATTAAACGCATTATCATAACTCTAACTGTATCCAGTATTGGTACAGCAAGCAGTATTAATACAAAAGAAAAATCGAGCGTATTCTCACCGTTTACAGATATTGCAGAGAGCATTCCTGCTGTAATTACAAACAGACCCAAGGTAAGTGAACCACAATCACCTAAAAATATTTTTGCCGGGAATGCGTTGAACCTGAGAAATCCTAATAAGACACCAACCAAAGATGCTGAAAGAACCATTAAGAAGAAATTCCCGGTTTTAAAACCTACAAGAAAAGTAACAAATATAACCATTAACGAAAGTCCGCTTACCAATCCATCCAAACCATCCAACAGGTTAAATGAATTCATTGCACCGACTATAAATACAACAAGAACAAGTAAACCTATAAAACCCGGAAGAGTGTAACCAAACAGTATAACGGAGTTATAGTATGGATTTAAAAAATAGAAGAGTAAAAATGCACAAAAAAATTGTACTATAAACTTATATTTCCAGTTAATTCCTACAATATCATCTATGATACCGAGTGAAAAAATAACAAAGGAAGCAGCGATAAATATTTTGAGGGTGTTAAGATCACGGAAAAAAACTGAAATAGATACCATTGTAATAATATATACTATCAGTCCACCGAGACGCGGGACGGGATATGAATGTATCCTGCGTTCATCTTCCGGAGTATCAACAATTCTTATCTTGTTCAGATATTTTATAAAATATGGGGTTATAAAAATTGTAAACAATAAAGTTGAGAAAGCTATAACAAGGTAAATCATTTAATATTTTTTCTTTCCCATTTCATTAAATATAAACAGATCATTCAAATATACTTATTGCCTATAAACTGTGGTATCTTCCTAATGTTTTTTAATGCAAGAGCGAAGCAGGGGAGAGGGAGACCATTCTTTTTCATAGCAATATAATCCTCTTTGCTTTTTGTTAGCAGGTTTCCAAAGCTTTTATTGCTTGCACCACCCCAGCGCATCTTTGTAATTATTTTTGGAAGATATGCAGTTGAAATTTTGTGCTTCCAAAATAACCTAAGGATCATTTCATAATCAGACGCTATTTTAAGTGATGTATCATATAAACCGTATTTTAAATATATGTCTTTCTTTACGAATAATGCCGGATGAGGAGGCATCCATCCATATATCATCTTTTTAGGATTATACTCACCCGATTTCCAGTAACGTATAACTTTATTGATATCGGATGAACGGACATAAACCAAATCACCGTAAACCGCATCTACACTTTTTTGCTGAAATTTTTCTGCTGCCTTTGACAGGACAAATTCATTTGCAAACAGATCATCCGAATGCAGCAAACCTATTACATCGCCCGATGCAATTTTTATCCCTTTGTTCAATGCATCATAAATACCGGAATCCACTTCACTTATGGTTACTAGTGAATAGTGATCAATGATTGGTAATGAGTTATGAGTTCGTTTTCTACTCTTCTTAGCCTGTTGTAGAATCTCAACCGATCCATCCGTAGAACTACCATCAACTATTATGTGCTCAATGTTATGATACGATTGACACCATACACTTTCAATTGCACACACTAATCCGTTCTTGTTATTCTTTGTTACCGTAATTACAGATATTTTCATTTTTCGGTCAATGATAATCAGTGAATAGTGATCAGTTAGTGGATAGTGATCAGTGAGTAGCAATCAGTAAATAATTGATTTCAAACTTTTCATTAAACCGTAAATCATTTTTTGAATGCTGGTTAATTACTCAAGTTGACCGGCAAAGTTTAATGTCAATTAAAAACCGTTACGCCTGAGGCGCACAGGTAAAACGGTTAATAATAAGAGTTATTTAATTGCTAACCCACGACTTAAGAGACCATGTTAAAATTATATGTCAAAAAGTTGAACTCATCCCCAACCCCTTCTCTTAAAAAGAGAAGGGGCTAAAACAAGTAGCTTTCAGAGCTTTTCAAAAGTCCCTCCTCGTCTTGGCAGACGAAGTCGGACAGATCTTACCAAGAGATGGATTTAGGGTGAGTTTGTTGTTTTTCACACAAACTCTTAAGTCGTGGGTTACTAAAAGACATTCTTAGTTTTTTTAACAGTTTTTAATAACAAGCGATCAAGTTGAGTAATTTATTTGAGTTTTCATTCAATTTTATTCAATAATCGGACTACGCCGGACAGGTCCGTCTTCACTCCGTTATGCCGGGACAGGTCCGTCTTCACTCCGTTACGCCGGGACAAGCATTTCTATATTTGGTTCCTCTGAATTAAACAATTACCCATTATTAGGGCATCCATTTCTGTGCGGAGATAGCAATCGAGAGCTTCTTTTGGGGTGTTCACAATTGGCTCATTTTCATTAAAGGATGTGTTTAGGAGAATAGGCAAGCCTGTTATTTCTCTGAATTTATCA
>JADFPP010000142.1 GCA_022562275.1 Bacteroidota bacterium | reverse complement strand
TATCTAATTCATATCTTCTGAACATATTATAGAAATTGCCTATGTGTTCTTTATTCAACCATACTTCGGCAATAGTATCCAATCCTTGAAATACAATTATAACCGGTGAATCACTTTCGAATTCATCCGGCAAATCAAAAGATGTTTTGTATAACCAATCACATTTACTGATCCATTGTAATTTAAGTTCGTTATCTTCGAAAAATGGGTCCTCTATTAATCCTAAATTCAGTAAATCAGTATGAACAGTACCGGGAACTTCACACTTCATCCATTTTTTAAATTTAGTGTAACCTTCAATGTTATCATCAATTTTGAAAAGCCAATTATCGGATAGATTTAATTTTTTCTTCATAATTAGTAATTATTTCCCCTTCATTCCAAAACCATATTAAGTGTTTTGATTGCAATTTGATTTTGCTCTAAAGTTAACAGTGCAAGCAAAGCTTCAATGGTAGATTCAGCGCCTGAGTTTTTATTGATCGCATTTTGTGAATTAATTCCATCATAACAAATTCCCGATGAAGGAAAATACATTTGTGCTTCTGCTATATTATCTCCAAAAAACCAACTTGCTATTTCTCCAGCCATACTTGCGTATGAAGAATCTTTGGTAATATTGTATGCCTCGATGCAGGCATATACCATAACCCTGAAATTATAAGCAATCTGTGAATATTGTTTTGTTTCTACCAGAATGTATTCATCCTTTTCCTTATCAATGTTAAAACTACTCAAGTAATTTTCATTCATCAGGAATTTATAAAAGTAGTTGATTTCTGAAATGGCTGCCTGTAATATATCTTCTCTTTTTAAAACAGTTGATGCTTTAAGCAAAGAATAGGATTGTAAATTTCCGTAAGCATGCCATAGATTTTCCCAGCTCATAAATGCGTAGTAAGGAAAACTTGCTGAATCACCTTTTTGAACATTCAATATTCCATCACTAAGATTATTGATGTATTCCAGAATGGATTCATCTTTATTAATTTCATAATAATTTAAAAGAGAGAGTATTATGATTGAAGCCTGATCACTGCCAGATTTAATGGGCAGCCAGGTAATTTTATCTTCGCCATTTATGCTTTTTGTTTCTCTCTCTACATTAATTATTTTTTTTAATTCTTCAGTTACTTTCTCAAGACTAGTATAAATATCCTCAGAGAATTCTTTATCAATATTTACAAAATACTTGTATCCCTCTGAAAGTGCCCACATGGCTCTCCAACTCCACCAATTAGATTCGTTTTTACTATTCTTATGTTCTCTGTTTATAGAATAATCATCAAATATAAAGTTGTAAAAAAAACCATTTTCCGACTGCATATAAAGTATAAAGTCAAGCAATTTCCTTGCTTTTAACCCACTTGATTCATCTGCATAAGTCTCGGAATACTTTAAATAAAAGACTGCTGCACGTGCAGCATCATCAACACAAGCAATGCCTTCATCCGCATCGCCTACCCATTTGTAATCAGGATACTCACTATAAATATGAATTATACCGACTCGTCTAGGCGACGGAGTCTGACTGATTGTTTTATTATCAACAATTATTTCTTCGTAGAGTGAATCAAGATGCGCCGTGTTAATTACTGAACCGGTATTCTTTTGCTCTTGTAATCGATATTCACAATTAAAAGTAAATAACAAGAGTGAAGAAAATATGAACAGTAATACCGGTTTTTTCATAAAAGTAGTTTTCCCTATTTGCAGATTGATAATAGATAACTAATACTGGTAGTGGCTACACATATATTAATATCCGCACCAGAATAGTAAATTTTTACCTCCCCGTCCTTTTCAATAATCCATCCGTTGGAGAATGTAACATTTCCAACATCACCAACTCTTTCATAATCAAATTCCGGTGATATTATTGGCTCTCTGCTTTTGCCTTTGACAATCCAGGGTTGCCCTGTTTCTAAAAGCACTACTCCAAGCTTATAAATCATCGAGTTGCCAGCGCCTCTCACACCATGATATAACATCAACCAGCCCTCTTTTGTTTTTACCGGTGGACATGAATTTCCTATTTTGGGGGATTCCCAGGTTCCGTCTTCCGGTTCCATTAAACACCTGTAACCACCCCAATGAATTAAATCTGAACTTTTACTTATCCAGATATCATTTCTAATTACTGCGGATGGCCGGTCGACTTTCCAATAGTATCCATCTATTTTTTCCGGGAAAATTGCGCAGTCTTTATTTGAAGGTTCAGTTATTGGTCCGTGTATTATAAAGTTTTTGAAGTTTTTTGTTTCTGCTAAAATTACTAAAGGTTGATATTTCGAGTAACCTGTATATGTTAAATAAAATGTGTCATCTATTCGAGTTATGCGAGAGTCCTCTATTCCCCATTGTACATATTCATAACATTCTTTATGATCTTCAGGTGTTAAACAGGGTTTACCTGCAACTTTAAAATCATAGCCATTATTACTTTCGGCTAAAACTAAACTCGATCTTCCGTTAGGCATTTCAACTCTGCAAAGAAGCAGATATTTATCTTTGTACTTAACAGCACCGGGATTAAATATACTGTTAACCTTAAACGGAACATTATCTTTTGTAATGACCGGATTCTTTTTATATTTTATAATTTCATTCATCAGATTATCCTTTTAATTAATTTTTTACTCTTTTATCCCTGTAGATGCCATACTCTGGATAAAATATTTCTGGAAGAATAGATACGCGAAAACAATTGGCAGCGCTAAAATTGTTGCAGAGGCAAGCTTAACCCCCAACTGAGACTCAGCTCTTCCTCCTACAGCAAAGAGAGTTACCAATTGCGGCATAGTCATTAATTCTTCATCTCTAATCACAATCAGAGGCCAGAGAACTTCGTTCCAGGAAGCCATGAAAGTTATAATTCCAACAGTAACTAAAGCCGGAATAGCATTCGGCCAAAGTATTCTGAAAATTATTCCTAATTCAGTACAGCCATCAATTCTTGCAGCATCAATTAAATCCTGAGGTATGCTTTTAAAATACTGTCTGAACATTATTATGCTTAGGGCATTCATTAAATATGGAATAATTAAAGCATAGTATGTATCAACCCAACCAAGTTTAACCATGATAATATATTGTGGAATTAAAGTTATCTGGAATGGTAAGGTCATAGTGAAGATAATAACGTAGAAAATCAGATTCCTTCCTTTAAATTCTAATCGTGATAATGCATAACCAACCATCGAACCAAAGATAAGAACACCTGCCGTTACCGACGATGCTACAAATATACTGTTCAGAAGTGCCCTGCCAATAGGAATCTTATCAAACATTTGTGTGTAACTATTAAATGATATAGTAGAAGGTATAATTGAAAAATTACTGATATCACTTTCCGGAACCAACGTAGCAGTGATCATCCATAAAAATGGATAGAGAAACATTAAAG
>JADFPP010000079.1 GCA_022562275.1 Bacteroidota bacterium | reverse complement strand
TTTAATCGGATAGTAGAAATATCCTTAGGAGGCAAATTGAGCAGCAACGATTTTCGAAATACATTTAATAAGCTTAGAGGAGTTTTAAAAAAGTACGAAAAGATACTGCGTGTCCAGATAGATAAAAAACATACTTACTACCTTAATGCAGGATACGATGAAATAAGAAAAACCAATTTCTTTTTTGGTGCGGTGATGATAAAGAAAAATTATGTTAGCTACCATTTAATGCCGGTTTATTGTGAACCAAAATTACTTAAAGATATTTCACCCGAACTGAAGAAAAGAATGCAGGGTAAATCCTGCTTTAATTTTAAATCAATTGATGAAGCCCGTGTAAAAGAACTAATCAATCTCACCAAAAAGGGATTTGAATATTACAAAAAAGAGGGGATGTTATGATTTTTAAGCTGTGAGTTTTTAAGTTAACTTACTGTCTTATTATTAAGGCAAGAATTTATAGCAAGTGCTTTTAAGTTAATAGTATTAAATCCTACATCTATTCTATCTTTTTATTATTTTACAATAAAATGCATTTAAATTTTCACCAAAAGGAATAAAATGACAACAGAATATTTAAATAAAGTTAGAGATTTTTTTGAGGGCAAACCGGTTTTAAAGGCATATCTTTTCGGTTCTTTTTCCAGAGAAGAAGCTGATGATAACAGTGATGTTGATATCCTGGTTGAGTTGGATTATTCCGTCCACATTGGGCTTGAATTCGTGAAAATGCAATTAGAATTGCAGGAAATACTGGAAAGGAAAGTGGATTTGCTTACGGTTAAGAGTTTATCCAAATATTTAACGCCAATTATTGATGAAGAAAAAATCCTTATCTATGAAAGATAATATTGGCGACAGAGCGAGAATTTTACACATCAGAGATGCAATCGAAGAGATAAAAAGTTATGTAAAAGAATGCGATTTTAATACATTTGAAGATAACTCAATGATGCATAATGCATGTATTAAGCAGCTTGAAATAATTGGTGAAGCTGCTAATCGTATTTCAGATGAACTTAAAGATACCTGCCCTGAAATAAAATGGGCTGAAATAATTGGATTAAGAAATATTTTAATCCACGAATACTTTGGTGTTGATATAAAAGTTATTTGGGATATCATCCAAATTGACCTGCCTGATTTTGATAATAAACTCGCTGCAATTTAAAAAATTATTTTGTTGTGCCGATTACAATTATCTTAATTGATAAATGATTCCGAGTAACATAAAGAACTGACTGCACTCACAAAAAAAGTTTTGAGCATTATAAAAAAGAGGGGGATGATTTAAGTTTGAGAATGTTAGGAGGCTTCGCGTAACCTTGTTTAATTAAAAAAACAATTATTTAAAATTGACAACACTTATTGTATTCCAACATTTTTGCTATGCTGCGCCCCCTTTTAAGAGGTTATGCAAAGGTTCCTGTTAGTTGAACTGAGAAGACAAACAAGAATTGATAAAGGGATATCGATCTTTAGCAGTTAATTATAACTCATGCTACCCAAAATCTGTTGTGACTTGCTACGCCCTTTAGAGACTGTGTGAAAATTATATTTCAAATAGAAGAACTCATCCCCTCCGAAGGAGTCCGTCGGACAACTCCTTCTCTTAAAAAGAGAAGGAACTAAAACAAGTAGCTTTCTCAGCTTTTTAAAAGTCCCTCCTCGTCTTGGCAGATCCGTAGACTTCGTCTCCGAGACGAGCGAAGTTTGACAGATCTTAGTAAGAGAGGGATTTTCCCGAAGGGATGCCTTCGGCAAGGGTGAGTTTGCTATTTTTAATACAGTCTCTTTATGGCGTGGATTAAAAAGACCTCTAAGTTCTGGACTTTAGTCCAAAAAAACAAAACTATATGGCTAAAGCCCGGTTTTCTTAGTTTCTTCTTGCCACAAGTTAAAGAGACTGAGTGAAAATAATGAAATGACATTAAACCACGATTTCAATCGTATGTATTTGGGCAAAAAACAAACTATGTTGTTAACCGTTTCAACGGTTTTTATAATATTTACACAGCCTCTAAAATTCTTGCCAATTCAAATATTATTTTACGTAGATGAGTTTATAATATTAAATTCAACGAACAATCAATTATTTAGCAATAATAAATTTCCTTATTTGAATTGCTTCTTTTGTAGATGTTTCCTATATTGGCTCTTATAATTGGGTCTTATTTACGAACCTAAAGAGGTAACAATGTTACAGGCTAAAATAAGTTTTGAGGAAAAACAATTGAAATTCATAAATAAATTTGGAGAAATGGGTTTCAAGGATAAAAGTTCTCTTGTGCGGAAAGCAATTGATGAATTTAGAAAAATAATTGAGAAAAAGAAATTGGCAGAATCTGCCGACCTTTACGCAGAACTTTATGAAAAAGAAAAAGAAAATGAACTGAAAGAATTAACAAATTCTGCAATTGATGGCTGGCCCAAATGAACGAGATAAAAAGAGGGCTGGTAATAGATATTGATCTGAATCCCACTAAGGGATCTGAAACAGGGAAGATTCGACCCTGCATAGTTGTAACCAATGATATTTATAATCGGATAGTGCCGGTTATACAGGTTGTTCCAGTTACCGAATGGAATGAAAAAAAATCGAAAATTAGAACCAACATCGAACTGGAACCGACAGAAGAAAACGGATTGACTAAAAAATCGATTGCAGACTGCCTGCAAACCAGACCGATTGATCATAGGGTGAGATTGATAAAAATACGTGGAAAATTATCATCTGCTATAATGCGTGAGATAGATTATGCATTAAGATTGGTTTTTGATATATAGTATTAGCACTTAATATTTGTTTTTTTTGTAAGGAAATTAAGGAGAAATAATATTTTGATGTCCGGCAACTGCCGGATTGATTAAAATTGACCTAATCCGCCGCCGCGGACTAATTAGTCTAATCACCTAAAAAATGAACAAATGGAATAAACAAGAACTGCTCGTACAGGATTTCTTTGAATAGTTTGTTTTATTGGTTATTGTGAATTGTTATTTGATTAGAAATTAGAAAAATTAGATCAATTAGAAATTAAAAAAAATGCAATAGTTTAAACATAATTTCTAAATTTGCGGTTTACCGCGCTATGGATATATTAAAAAATGTTGATTTCGGAAAAATAGTTAGTACAATAAATGATTCAATAGGAATGAATTGCAGCGCCTTTTAAGGCGTTGATAAAAAACAAATAAAAACCATCCGGGCTTCAGCCCTAACTTGTAAAAACATATCAGACAGGAAAACAAGTTATGGTTAAAACCTCATCCTTCTATTACCCTTTACTTACCCACATCTTGAACCTGCCTGCGGTAGGCAGGAGACGTGGCAATTCATAGCTCAAATAGATAAATATTTAATCTCTAAAAAAATATAATTGGTTAATATGTTTATGAATTGCTCTGTCCTTCAGGGCGGAGGAAATAATCAAATGAAAATCATCGGGGCTTTAGCCCAAACTTGAACTTATAATTAATTATTTTTTTTATAGTAAATTTATAAATCTATTATTAGAATAAAATAATGATATTAAAATGCCATACATCAAAATTTGGATTCATCTTATATTTTCAACCAAAAACAGAGATAAGCTTATCTCTAAACAATTAAAGCCACAATTGCTAAAACATATTAAGGAAAACTCAATTAAAAAGAATATTTATATCGATTTTATGAATAGTGTAAGTGATCATATCCATCGATTAATTTCTCTAAACTCCGAGCAGACTATTTCAAAAGTTACTCAACTAACTCAAGTTGACCGGTAAATTTTTTTGCTATCAAAAAACCGTTGTCCAAGGGACTCCTTCGGAGAAACGGTTTAATTATTAAGTCGGATATTAAGTAACCCACGACTTAAGTCGTGGGTTACTGAAACAAAAAAGTATTTTTTTAACCGTTTTACCTGTGCGCCTCAGGCGTAACGGTTTATCAAAACAACCGGTCAACTTGAGTCAACTAATTAAAGGTGAATCATCCCATTGGATAAATAAAAATAATTTTATAACTAATAAATTCGAATGGCAGGATGAATATATTGCTGTATCGATAGGTCACTCACAAGTTAATAGGGTGAGAGATTATATTAAAAACCAGGAGGAGCATAACAGGAAGAAGACTTTTCAGGAAGAGTATGAAGAGTTTATTGAGAAATATGGATTTGAGATAATTGAGAAGTAATGTTCAAGTTGTGGCTAAAGCCCCTCCCTATATTCTCTAATTGTACCCACGCCATGAATGGCGTGGCAATTCAGTGCTCTTTTAAAAAATTTTCTCAAAATTAATTTCACCTTCAATCCAATCTAATCAGCCAGCCATACACATTACAATAAAATAAATATCTTGTAATTCGAAAAAGTAACATCTAGTTTTTATATTTATTGATAAGAATAAATGAAAAAACTTTATTATTTATAACAACATATCACTTCCGTCAGTTTTAGCTGACGGTTATTATAATCCTAAAGCTATATACGGCTTTAGCCGCATTTCCTTTTATGTGGCTGTCAAAAGGACTCCTTCGGAGAAGCCAAAAAACTTCCTTGCTGCATCTTTATTCTGTTCACTAAAGTGAACGGCAAGTGATATGATTATAATTATTACTTAAGAGATGCTTGTTTTTTATTACGAGTTGGACCTATGCTTTAATTGAAACAGAGACTGCGAAGCAGTCAAATATTTGTCAACTGACAATTTTATGTGTATATTTCAATAAATAATACACATCGGGAGTTAGCTATGAGAACAAATATTGTAATTGATGATACATTAATGAACCGTGCAATAAAAGTAAGCGGGCTTAAAACAAAAAAGGAAGTTGTTGAAGAAGCACTTAAGCTTTTAGTACAGGTAAGGAAACAGGTAAAACTTAAAAAGCTCCGCGGCAAATTAAAGTGGGAAGGTGATCTCGGTAAAATGAGAACTGATAAATGATTCTTATAGATTCATCTGTTCTAATCGATCATTTTAACGGAGCTAGAAATCAGCAGACAGATAAACTAAATGATTTGCTCGGCAGGGAAGTAGTTGCTATCGGTGATTACATTTTAACAGAAGTTCTGCAGGGCTTTCGGAATAATAAAGATTACAGGGAAGCAAAATCAATATTAAGAGCTTTTCCTTGTTTGGAACTTTGTGGAATAGAGATAGCAGAAAAAGGTGCTGAGAATTTCAGGAATCTGAGAAAAAAAGGAATAACCATAAGAAAAACCATCGATGTAATCATTGCAACTTTTTGTATAGAAAATGATATTTATCTTCTACATAAGGATAGTGATTTTCTTCCATTTCAAAAGCATTTAGGGCTGAAATCAGTGTTATAGTATTTATTATGAAATCTCTTTAAGAAGCATCTTTCTGTAATCGTGGATTTGATATAGATGCTTACAATAGGTCGAAAGTTAGTATTGGGAGGCTTCGCGTAACCTTGTTTAATTAAAAAAACAATTATTTAAAATTGACAACACTTATTGTATTCCAACATTTTTGCTATGCTGCGCCCACCTTTAAGAGGTTATGCAAAGGTTCCTATTACATTTCTTTATCAAAACAACTTTCCTAAATTTGCATATCAAATAAACACGAAAAATCGAATGAAAAAATTTACTCTACTACTTATATTTACTATAATTGTTTTTTCTTCATTAGCATGTGCACAGAAAAGTAATGATACTCTCTTCGTTGCATTCTGGAATTTACAAAATCTTTTTGATACGATTGATGACCCCGATAAAAGAGATGAACAATTTTTGCCGGACGGTGATTACGAATGGACTGACGAAAGACTGGATATAAAACTAAATCACCTTGCAAGAGTAATCCGTTCAATGAATAATGAAAAAGGACCTGATCTTTTAGGGGTCTGCGAAGTTGAACATCAGTCCATGCTTGATAGTATGATTATCAGGTATTTAAGTGATAAGAACTACAAGATAGCATATGTTGAATCGCCAGATAAACGGGGAATTGATAATGGATTAATTTACAATGCGGATAAATTTGAAATTCTATCAGTGAGGGGGGATACAGTTCATCTTGCCGATAATTGGCCTACACGCCCAATAGTAAATGCAACTCTTATTTATAAAAATACTGATACAATATCCGTCTATATTAATCACTGGACATCGAGGAGCAGGGGAAGGGAAGAGAGTGAACCAAACCGAATTGCTGCAGCTATAACTCTGCGTAAAGCTGTTGATGAGGAATTTACTGCCAATCCAAATGCAAAAATTATAATCATTGGTGATTTTAACGATGAGCCGGGGAATATATCTATTTTAGATTCCTTAAATGCGCATCCGATCATCTGTGATTCTCTGCCGAACGGAAACGAATTTGAAACCGGGGCTGAGCTGTTTAACCTTTCGTATCAGGCATATAATAATGGGCTGGGCACCTATAAGTACCGGGATGACTGGAACATGCTCGATCAGGTAATCGTATCGGGTAATCTGATAACCAATCCGGAATTTTATTATATCTGTAATTCTTTTGAAGTTTATAAACCATCTTTTCTAATAACAAATTCAGGTAAGTATAAGGGTACGGCATTTCCTACCTACGGTGGAAGACGCTATCTTGGTGGTTACAGTGATCACTTCCCTGTGGTTGTAAAATTTCTAATTCAAAGAAACTAGTTATGAAGAAAGAATTATTAATATTCGGTTCGAACGGTGCGTTGGGTAAAGGTGTAACTAAATTATTAAAAACTAAAGACTATGATAAAATTTATCATTTCGATTTTCATCCTGAAGAAGACAACCCTGTACCAACTTCTATTTATATAGAAATTGAAGATCTTTCGATTGAGGAAAATGTTAAAAAAGCATTCGCCAATATTGAATCAGCAAAAGATACTGCATTCTTTTTATTCACAACTATTGGCGGATTTGCAGGAGGGAAAAAAGTTTGGGATACCGATTTAGCAGAATGGAATAAGATGATGGATATGAATCTTACGACCTCATTCTTAATTTCCAAGCATTTTGCTTTACTAATTAAAGATTCACACTCCGGTTCTATTTGTTTTACTGCCGCTTATACAGGACTATTTTCCGAAAGTGCAAAAGCTGCTTATGGAGCATCAAAAGGAGCCTTGATACACCTTGTTAATTCTTTGGCTGAAGAAGGTATTGAGATAAATCTTTCTGTAAATGCAATTGCACCTTACATTATAGACACACCAGCAAACAGGGACTGGATGAAAGATGCAGATTTCAATTCCTGGATGCGGCCGGCAGAGATAGGAGAGTTAATTTATTCATTATTTAATAATTATAATTTTGTAACTGGAAATATAATAACGCTTAGATATCGCTTTTCGATTATATAACCAAGAGTTTCGAATAAAAAAATTTATAGAACTATTCAATAATTTGACTTTCTTACTTGAAATGTTTATTGTAGTTCTACTTTTTTAATAAAATTATTGGAGTAATTTACTTCCCCTACAATCATTATTTAATTTTTAGGAGGTAATAGTCTATGGACTTTACAGGCATTATCGCATCTCTGTTCAATACAATCGCTCAAGCTACGAATGATGGCGGTGCATTAAACTGGTTATTAATGAAATTTGAAGCTGGCGGAGGCTTTATGTGGCCTATATTAGGAAGTCTGGCTTTAGGATTAGCTTTTAGTTTTGAACGACTTTGGACGTTAACAAAATCTAAAACTAATACTAAAAAATTCATTGTTAATGTTAAAAGAGCTCTTGATGATAACGGAATTGAAAGTGCTAAAGAGCTTTGTGCTAATACAAGAGGTCCGGTAGCTTCCGTTTTTTATGCAGGCTTATTGAGAGCCGACGAGGGTCTTGAAGCAGCAGAAAAAGCAATCATAGCTTACGGCGGAATTGAAATGGGTTTCCTTGAAAGAAACATGATATGGATTTCTACATTCATTACAATTGCACCTATGCTTGGTTTTACCGGTACGGTACAAGGAATGGTTGAAGCTTTCGATTCTATAAAAGAAGCTGCACAAATTTCTCCTGCAGTTGTAGCCGACGGTATTTCGGTTGCATTGTTAACTACTCTTTTCGGATTAGTTGTTGCAATGATACTTCAGGTATTTTATAACTATCTGATCTCGGTTATTGACAGACTTGTTGGTGATATGGAAGAAGCATCTGTAGAATTGATTGACTCCCTTTATGAAATTGAAAAAAAATAAGCTTAAGCATAACTAATCAGAATTAATTAACAATTTAAAAAGTTTAAGCTATGTTAAGAAAAAAAAGATCACTAGAAGCAAACATCCCCAGCAGTTCAATGGCTGATATAGCATTTTTACTGCTTATCTTCTTTCTTGTTGCGACTGTAATTGATGTTGATACAGGAATTGGAATGACATTACCAGAATTATCTGATTTGGATCCTCCACCTGTTTCAAAAGATAGGATGGCTGCAGTACTTATCAATGAAAATAATGATGTGCTTTTAGATCATGAGCCAATTTCCTTATTTCAGATCAAAAGTACTCTTAAGCCAAGAATCATTTCAAAAATTGATCTGCCTAAGAAAAAGAAACTTATAGTATCAATAAAGACTGACAGAAGGACAGCTTACAATGCATACATATCGGCTCTGGATCAAATTAAAATGGCATTCTTCGAAGTAAGAGATGAATATTCTAATGCCAAGTTTGGTATGAAATACAAGGATCTAAGCAAGGAAATACAGAAACAAGTAAAAGATGCTATTCCAATTATTATTTCATTAGCAGAACCTGAAGAAGTTAAATAATTACTAAGGAATTCAAATGAAATTTGAAAAAAAACGAGCTAGTTCAAAGACGGAAATACCAACGTCTTCTATGCCCGATATTATTTTTATGCTCCTGTTATTTTTTATGGTAACCACAACTATGCGTGAGGTGGAACTTTTAGTCGATTTCAAATTACCTCAAGCTGAAGCACTTGAAAAAATTGAAAACAAAAGACTTGTTTCCTATATCTGGGTTGGCAAGGGCGCTAAAATTCAGATTAACGACAGCATTGTGGAGGTTAAAAATATTCAGCAAATTATGTATGGAAAGAGGCAAGCACTGCCAAGTATAATTGTTTCGTTAAGAGTGGATGTGGGTGCACGGATGGGCTTGATTACCGATATACAACAGGAATTGCGAAAAGCATATTGTTTACGAATTAATTATTCGGCTAACATTAAAATCTAATCTGTTAAATTAAATGTAATTTTAAAGGCAGGATGGTTCTCAGCTAACCCTCCTGCCTTTTTTCATTATTGAGGATATGATGATACTAAGTGATAAAATCAATCAGCATCTAAAAGATGCGATGAAATCCCGTGATAAAGTAAGATTGCAAACCGTAAGATCAATCCGGGCATTAATAATAGAATTTGAAAAGAGCGGTTCAGGAAAGGAAATGAATGGCGAAGAGGAGATAAAACTGTTAAGCACTGCAGCAAAAAAAAGGAAAGAATCGATTGAACAGTTTACCAATGCAGGCAGGGAAGACCTTGCTGTTAAAGAAGAGGAGGAACTGAAAATTATTATGAGTTACCTGCCTGAACAATTGACTGAGAAAGAGATTGAAATTATAGTGATTGAGGCAGCTAAAAATATAGGTGCAACATTGAAGGAAGATTTTCCTAAGTTGATGGGTGAAATGATGAAACAATTGAAGGGTAAAGCAGAAGGAAAAGTTGTAAGAGCAATTGTTGAAAAAGTATTGAGCGAGAATTGAATACAATTGATTTGGTAATCATTGCCATAGTTGTGGTAGGCTTTATTCTGGGTTATAAAGACGGGTTAATACGAAAGCTGATCGGTTTAATCGGTTTTGCCGTAGCAATTATTTCTGCTGCTGTACTTAAGGATGAATTTGGAAAAATGATTGAGTATGCTTTAGGGATAGAATTTTATCTTGCAGAAATTATCGGTAGTGTAATAATATTTTTTGCTATCATATTAGTGTTTGCACTTCTAAAGAGAATTGTTCACCCGTTCGATAAAGTAAATAACTTCCTGAACCAAATAGTCGGTGGAATAGTTGGTACCGTGCAATTGCTATTTTTTCTGAGCGCAGTTTTTATGCTGTTAAATATATTTAGTATCCCCGGTAATTCTGTTAAAGAAAACTCAGTGTTTTATAATTTTACTTACTCAATAATTCCTGAAACTATTGATTACCTGAATGAATATACACCGGATACGAAAAGAATATTTAAAGAATATATTATGGAAAAAGATTCAACGGGATGATTGATAACTCAACTTTGGATAAACTGGAATTTCCGAAAGTTCTCTCCTATATAACGAATTATTCCGTAACGGAAAAAGGTAAACAAAAAATACTCTCATTACTCCCACTTAATGATATTGAGTCTATATTGTTCGAAGGCGAATTGGTTAGCCAGGCTAAAGAAATACTTATACAAAGTATACCGCCGCCTTTAGAATTTATACCTGATTTAGACGGTGATCTTGCAAAAAGTAAAATCGAGGGATCAATTCTTAAAGAGAAAAAAATTCTTGATATTTTACACCTTGCTGTTACTTCAAGATCGCTAATAAAATTTATTAAAGAAAACCGTGAAATTGCTCCTGATATAAATCAATCATTTAAATCGTTGTTTGTTGATAAACTATTCGAACATCATATTCAAAAAGTAATTGATGAGAATGGGGATGTTAAAGAAAATGCCAGTAAGAACCTGAGAGATATCAGAAAAGAAATTCGTGAAAAAAAGTATGATCTTGAAAAATCTATCAGCAGAATTATGAAATCTTTGAACGTACAGGATATGGTACAGGAAGATTATCTTACACTACGGGATGGACGTACAGTAATCCCAATAAAAGCAGAGCACAAACGACATCTTAAGGGTTTTATTCACTCCGAATCTGCAACCGGGCAAACAGTTTACATCGAACCCGAAGAAACATTGGAACTGAATAATGATATCATCTCGCTCTCTTTTGCTGAGAGAAGAGAAATTGAAAGACTTCTTAAAGAAATAACCAAAATGATAGGTAATCTCTCAGACAGTTTGAGAGATACTCTTAATTATATTGCGGAGATCGACTCAATTTTTGCCAGAGCTAGTTATTCTGTTGAGATAATGGGTTCGTTTCCAAATCTGGATAATAAGAAACATCTGGATATTAAAGATGGAAAACATCCGGTATTGTTGAAGAAGCTTGGAAACGCTAAAACAGTGCCCTTAAATCTTAAATTAGATGATGATATTGTTATCATAATAACAGGTCCTAACGCCGGTGGTAAAACTGTCGTTCTTAAAACCATCGGATTACTTTCTGCATTGGTGCAAACAGGCATTCATATATCAGCAAGCCCGGATTCTAATTTTCACTTTTTTGATAAAATATTAATTGACATAGGCGATGAACAATCCATTGAAGACGATCTTTCAACATTCAGTTCGCATTTAAAAAGCATAAAATATGTTTTAGAAACCGCTACTAGCAAATCCCTGG
Source organism: Bacteroidota bacterium (assembly GCA_022562275.1). GTDB lineage: Bacteria > Bacteroidota > Ignavibacteria > Ignavibacteriales > Ignavibacteriaceae > BMS3ABIN03. The sequence continues at coordinate 4,283 of JADFPP010000079.1, read as the reverse complement.
TTCTCCTTGACGAAATAGGGACAGGCACTGATCCGGACGAAGGGGCTTCACTTGCAGCAGCAGTATTAATGAAATTAAGGGATAAGAGTTCAACAGTTTTTGCTTCCACACATCATGGCAGTTTAAAGCTTATAGCGCACGATGAAGAAAAATTTGCGAATGCTGCAATGGAATTTGATAATGAAAGACTCACTCCAACCTATAAATTTAAATTAGGCATTCCCGGATCCAGCTATGCATTTGAAATTGCAAGAAGGATTGGAATAGACAAGAATGTTCTTACATTAGCTGCAAAAAATATTGATCCGGATAAACATAAGTTAGAGGAATTTCTTGTTGAAGTTGAAGCTAAATCTACCAGTTTGGAAAAACAACTAAAAAAGCTTGAACTGGAAAATGTACGACTAACCGGGTTATCAAATCTCTATAAAAAAAATCTTGAAAAACTGGAAAAGGAAAAGAAACAGATACTTAAAAAAGTTAAAGTTGACGCTGAAGAGTATCTTGAAGGGGTAAATAAAAAAATTGAACAAGTGGTGAAAGAAATTCGTGAATCAGAGGCAAGCAGGGAAGTAATAAAGAAATCCAGAGAAGTAATAAGCAGCATTAAAGAAGAAAATAAAAATCTTATTGAACCTGATATTGAATTAGATGAGGAAATAGCTAACTTTAAAGTAGGTGATTATGTTCGATTAAAAGATACGACAACAAAAGGTAATATATTTTCATTAGAAAAAAATAAGAACAGAGTGGTAATTCAGGTTGGCAATATAAAAATGCGATTGAAACTGGAAAAGTTAGTGCACGAAAATAAAAAAAATGTACCTGTTGATCATCATATTGACAGGAATTATCAGGTTCCCGTAAGAGAACATCTTTTGGATATTCGAGGCAAAAAACCCGAGGAAGCAGAATTTGAAGTTATAAAATTTATTGATGACTCTTATGCTGCAAGCCGGGATAGAATTGAAATATTACATGGTAAAGGAACGGGCGCTTTAAAAAATATAGTAAAAATTATTTTGAAGAATCATGATAAAGTGAAAAATTTTTATTTTGCCTCGATAGAAGCTGGAGGTGAAGGAATTACAATTGTGGAATTATTATAGGGATTTAATTGTTCAATAAAATATTAATTGCAAACAGGGGTGAAATTGCAGTTCGCATAATTAGATTATGCCGCGATTTGGGAATTACATCTGCAGCTATTTATTCAGATGCAGACAAGACATCACAACATACTATTCTGGCAGATGAATCATATAATATCGGACCTGCAGTATCTGCTGAATCGTATCTTAATCAGAAAAAAATTATTAATCTTGCAAAAGATATTGGTGCAGATGCCATTCATCCGGGCTACGGTTTTTTTGCCGAAAATTCCGAATTTATAGAAGCATGTGAAAAAGCCAATATTACATTTATCGGTCCTTCCTCTTATTCTGTTAAGATGATGGGTAATAAAACCGCAGCAAGAAAATTAATGAATGACCACGGTGTGAAGATAGTTCCCGGAACAACCAAACCACTCACCTCTGTAAAAGAGGGAATGAAAGAATCTAAAAGAATTGGGTTTCCTGTTCTGTTAAAAGCTGTTGCAGGCGGCGGCGGTAAGGGAATGAGAAAAATCAATAATGAGAGTGAATTTGAATCTGCTTTTAAAGCAACTAAACGCGAAGCTCTTAATGCATTTTCCAATGATGATATATATTTAGAAAAATTCATTGAGCAGCCAAAGCATATTGAAGTTCAAATACTTGGTGATAAAAAAGGTAATTATATTCATCTTTTTGAAAGGGAATGTTCGATACAACGAAGGCATCAAAAAATAATTGAAGAAGCTCCTTCCTCTATTGATGAGAAAACAAGAGCTAAGATAACCCGTACAGCAATTAATGCAGCAAAAGCCTGTAAGTATTATAATGCAGGTACAGTTGAATTCTTAATGGATAAAAATAATAATTTCTATTTTCTCGAGATGAACACAAGGCTGCAGGTAGAACATCCGGTTACTGAATTTATTACAGGGATTGATATTGTGAAGGAGCAGCTTGCAATTGCAGCAGGGAATAAGCTTTCAATTAAGCAAAGTGAATTGAAAATTAATGGTCATGCCCTTGAATGCAGAATTTATGCTGAAGATGCTCTTAATAATTTCCTTCCATCTACCGGCAGGATAGTTCATTATAAAGCACCATCCGGTCCGGGAGTTCGGCTGGATTCCGGATTTGAACAGGGATCGGAAATAAGTATATATTATGATCCCCTGATTTCAAAATTAGTGACTTCGGGTGCAGACCGGGAAATTTCGATTAATAGAATGAAGCGTGCTTTGAATGAATATCAAATAGCGGGAGTAACAACTAATATTCCTTTTTTGGAATTAATTCTTGAACATCCATCATTTATTAATGGATCGTTCGATATAAATTTTATTGAAAATGAATTTTTAAGTGGAAATAATTTCTTATCGGAAAATAGTAAAGAATTTGAAGAAGCTGCAATATTAATTTCGGCGCTATTAAAAAATAAACCGGTTAATGGCTTTGTAAAAAATAACATCGCTAATAATAACCGGTGGCAAGAGCAAATGTATGAGTGATTTTGTTATAACATTAAACGGCAAAAAAAAGCATATTCAAATACTTAATGAAAGCGAAGCTAAAATAGATGGAAAAAGGGTTGAATATGAACTAAAAAAATTTGATCCTGCCCATTATTTACTTCGTATTAACAATATTTTTTACGAAATTTATAGTGTAAGAAATAATGATGAGAAATATTTGCTGCTTATTAACGGAAAAAAGATTGAAACTATAACAAGAACAAGTTTGCAGGAAAGGGCAAAAGGTTTAATAGATAAAGTAAGTACATCCTCAAATCATCTATTACGCATTAAAGCTCCGATGCCCGGTGTGATTCTAAAAATAAATAAGAGTGCCGGTGATAAAATAATTGAGGATGAATCTGTTTTAATTTTAGGAGCAATGAAGATGGAAAATGATTTGAGAACACCTGAATCGGGAATCATAAAAAAGATCTTCGTTAGTGAGGGCAATACGGTTGAAAAAGGAGATGAATTATTTTTGATTGACACTTAGAATAAAATTACGTAATTTTTTCAGATAAAATAACCTGATTATAAAATACAAGGAGAACATCTATGCGAATTCTACACAACTTCCAAATCCTTAATGTTGTTTTTTATAAACTACTGCTTTCATCTTTTGTTATAATCTTGTTGTTATCCTGCCAGTTATTTGCTCAGGGTAGCGGAACAATAAAAGGACATATTACAGATGAAAGTAACGGGGAGGCATTGATTCGGGTTAATGTAATAATAACAGGTACTACGATAGGTGCTGCTGCCGACCTTGACGGAAACTATACAATTACAAAAGTTCCTGCCGGTACATACACTTTGGTTTTTTCTCTTATTAGTTATCAAACAATTACAAAGAGTGATGTAGTTGTAACTGCCGATCAAACTGTACAATTAGATGTTGAATTATCTACAGAAGCGATAGAGTTAGGTAGTGTTACGGTTTACGCTGCTTCCAGAAAAGAGGAAAAAATTACGGAAACACCAACTGCAGTAACTGTAATTGGTTTGGATGAAATCAAACTCAAATCCAACTCAGGCGATGTTCCAAAACTTTTAGAATCTCAACCAGGTGTTGATCTTGTGCAAAGTGGTGTAGATGATTTTAACCTAAACACAAGAGGATTCAATAGTTCAGTTACACGGCGCGTTTTAGTCCTTATAGATGGTAGAGATTTAGGTGCTGCCTTTTTAGGACAACAAGAGTGGGGATCAATTTCTTATCCATTAGAAGATGTGAGTAATATTGAATTTGTTAGAGGTCCTGGCTCAGCTCTTTACGGAACAAATGCTTTTAATGGTGTCCTTAGCATTACTACACTTTCACCACAACAGGCACTCGGTACTAAGATAAAATTATCCGGTGGCGAACTTAGTATGTTCAGAGTTGATATACGCAATGCTGGATTATTAGGAGCGGGATTTAGTTATAAAATAAATGTTGGTTATTTGCAAAGTAAAAATTGGGATGAAAATAGAGTTACTCGTCCTTTTGAATATTTAGGACTTTCTTCTTCATTTGAAGACATCACAGTAGAAAAAAGAAGTATAGTAGATGGAAGCTTAAAACGTAAATATGGATCAGCCAGATTGGACTATCAATTTGCAAGTGGCTCTTTAATTACTGCTGAAGGTGGTATATCAATAATAGAGAATAATGTTCTTACAACCGGTATAGGAA
>JADFPP010000078.1 GCA_022562275.1 Bacteroidota bacterium | reverse complement strand
CAAATAGAAATGGGATATCTCCACCGTTAAATCTATTGCTCCAGTCTGTAATTAATGCTTTAAAATATCTACCGTACTTTTCAGGGTCATCAACATTACTTTCGCCCTGGTACCAAAGAATGCCTTTGATGTTTAATCTTGTTAATGGATTTATCATTGAATTGAACAGAACAGTTGGAACATCAATATCAGTTGGATTCTTTGGTTTTTCAGATATCGTACTTAGATCAGCCCCTTTCGCAGCGAACCAATCTGAAAATATTGAAAGAGAAAAAATCGAGTTATAAAGTTTTATTTCTTCCTCTTCTCCCCAGAAACCCCCGCCGTATTGTTCAGCGAATGCTCGTACCACTATTTCATTATTACCTGTTAATAATACATCCTTCGGAATACGATGTACTCTTGTGAAATCTAATGGCGATACTGAATTTATCAATATGCTATTAATCCATATTGAATAAGAGTCTTTGACTGGTCCTAAATTTATGAAGAAGTCATCATTAGAATCATTCTTAGGAATTTCAAAATTTTTACGAAACCAAATAGAGCCATTAAATTCAGGGAAATCTCTCTCCTGCCACATATAGGGTAGGTTTACAGAATGCCATTCAAACTGATCCTTCCAGTTTCCATTTAAATGTTCTGGCTCTTGGTTAGCTATTTCTGTTTCCCAGTTTGTAAATTCATTTAGATAATTTGCACTTAGCATCTCTTCAGAATTTGCATCAGAGTATAATTTATCCAGTACAAACTTATTTTCTTTGAATTGAGATAAACTTTCTCTGCTCATCCATGCTTCAATAGGAGAGCCGGGCCAGGTGGATTGTATTAAACCGATTGGAATGTCAACATCCTTCAGCAATTCTTTTGCAAAGAAAAATGCAGCCGCCGAAAAACCTGCAACAGTCTTACTACTACAAATTTTCCATCCTGAAGTTTTAATATCATTTTGTTCATTAAGACTGGTGTTGTGCTCAACTTTGAGTAATCTTATATTGTTGAAGTTAGCATCTGCAATTTCCTTTCTGTAATTAATTACTCTTCCCCAACCATCGAACTGCATTTCCATATTCGACTGACCCGAACATAAATAAATGTCTCCACAAACGATGTTATTTATAGTTAGTTCTTGTTTATAGATAATATTACATTCGTAGGGTCCTCCAACCGGCATAGGATTCAAGTGAGTGATCCAATCACCATTGTTATCTGATGTAATTATGAACTCATCTCCGTTAATACGAATCATAAATTTTTTATTCGGTTCTGCCGTGCCAAACAATACAGACTGATTATCTCTCTGGAAAATCATATTATCAGTGAAGAGGGGAGATAAAGTTACATAAGAAGCCAAATGATTCGAAGGGATGCCGTTACTCAATTAATACTCTGCCCCATTTCTTTATCGAAGAAGTAAAGCTTATCAGTATTAAAGGAGAGATTAATTTTATCACCTGCGGCGAACACAAATTCTTTACTTACCCTTGCAACTATTTGAACACCTGATAATGTAAAGTATAGGAATAGCTCATTACCCATTGGCTCGACCACTTCTAAATCGGCCGAATAATTTCCCACACCACCATTATTATTTGAGGGGATTATATCTTCCGGACGAACTCCAATTATTATCTTCTTATTGTTATAAGATTTAAGTTTTGGATATTTGCTTTCATCTATGTGAAGTATCAGATCATTGGAGGCAGAAGTAAATAATAGATTCCTATCGGAATAACTGATAGTCCCCTCAATAAAATTCATTGAAGGGCTGCCGATAAATCCCGCAACAAATTTATTTAAAGGTTTGTTGTACAAATCTATCGGTGTATCTACCTGATGAACAACTCCTTTATTCATAATGACAATTCTGTTACCCATAGTCATTGCTTCGGTCTGATCATGTGTAACATAAACTATAGTAGCATTTAATTTCTTATGCAGTTTAGAAATTTCAGTTCTCATTTGTACTCGCAACTTAGCATCAAGATTACTCAGAGGTTCATCAAATAAAAACACTTTTGGCTTTCTGACAATTGCTCTGCCTACAGCAACTCTCTGGCGCTGTCCACCGGAAAGAGCCTTTGGCCGTCGATCCATTAACTCTTCAAGATTTAATATTGCTGCGGCTTCGTTTACTCTCTCATCAATTTCCACTTTTTTATACTTGCGCAGTTTTAAACCAAATGCCATATTCTCATAAACTGTCATATGAGGATATAATGCATAATTCTGAAAGACCATAGCAATATCCCGATTCTTTGGAGTAATATAATTCATCAGTTCTCCGTCAATGTAAAGTTCACCACTGGTAACTTCTTCTAAGCCGGCAATCATTCTTAAGGTAGTTGATTTGCCACAGCCGGAAGGTCCGACAAGTACAACGAACTCTTTATCCTGGATCTCAAGGTTAACATTTTTTACTGCAACAATACCTTTTTCAAATGTCTTAGATACGTTTACTAATTTTACTTCTGCCATAGATTATTTCCTATAGATATTTAATTACTTAATCGGATCATTTAAAGGCAACGATTTGCCTATCCCATCTTTAACAAATACTTTTACAATTTTACAGCTTCTGTTCGATTGATTAATAAGTTTGACATTACCCGTTGCTGCCGGAATTATCATCGTCTCTAGAAATGAAAGATTTGCAACCCTTCCATTTTGTGATTCTATATTTATTCTATCGCCTTCAACTAAATTAATAGTATAACTTTTACCGTTTGTATTGAATGTGTATTCGCTTTTAAACTCTACACGATTGATGTTATAAAAAGAGTAAGGCTTATTGTATAAAGATTCTTCCTTCCAATTAGATCCTTCTGTTATTGTTACCGGTTTTGCTATAAGATTTTCTTTTATCCAATTTTTTCGTCTTTCAAAACGAATGTTATCAAATCCTCTTTCAACATTTATAGGACGAAGGATGCCCTCAAGATCACGTCTTAGATAATCGTATATCTTGAAAGTGAAAATGTATGGAGTCGCACTAATTTCGAGTACAAGATTGCCTTTACCGCTGCAATGAACAGTACCGTTTGGTATTAGAAATAAATCATGGGGTTTGCTTGGCTCCCAGTTCACATATTTATCTATATCCACTTCCTTTCCGTTTCGCATTGATTCCTCTAATACATTGCGAAAATCTTCCGGATCACAATCTTCCGTTAACCCAATGTAAACTTTTGCATCCGGTTTAGCCACAGTTATATAATATGTTTCATCCTGTGTATAAGTTTCTCCAAACTCCTTCAGAATATAATTTTGGCGAGGATGCACTTGTATAGATAGATTTCCACCATCAATTGTATCCAAGTAATCAAAACGAATTGGCCATTCATACTTGAAGTGTTTTGCCTCTTCTTTTCCAAGCGTTCTTTCATTTTCCTGGAACATTAAAGTATCAAACGTGCATTCCAATCTATTACCATCCTTCTCAAAACAAATTCCATTCTCAGGTACAATAAGTTCAAAGGACCAAGCATAGTTTGGTTCGTCCTGATCCAATGCCATATGCCCTTGCATAAACTTTCCACCCCAGGGACCGGGAAAAAACCATGGGCGTACTCTGAAAGGTGATTCAGAGATTTCATGTAACGCTGCTCTCAAATCAGATCCACTCATAAAGGATAACTGTTCCAATAAGTTACCATCAATAAAACAATCTATCGAGGGAAGAAGTCTTTGCTTTAATCTATTCAGAGCAGGCCATTCAACAAAGTATGCTCTCTTATAAAATTCTTCGAAATCAACCTCTTTGGTAATTGCAATGTTCCGAATTTTACCCTGGCGAAATTTATTTTGGATCATATCTTTTGGAATGTCGATATAAAATAATTCATCCCACAGTTCCAATAATCCTGCACCCAAACCGTAAAATATTGTTAGCGTTCCAACCTTGGAGCCTCTTCTTACAGAGGCTTCAATTCTCATATCAGCAAGTTTTTTGTAATCGAAAAAAACTTCCGGTCCACACGGAAAACGTGAACCGAATATTCTATCATCACCCCCAAGAAAAGATTCAATACGCTGATAAATTATTTCTTCAGCAGCAAGACAATTGTTCAATGATATCCATTCAGCGGAAGTACCGTTTTTAATTAGTGATTTGTTAAGTTCATTGTAAAAGTAATCCCAGTCTACACCATGATATCCTTCTACCATTAATACTCTTAATCCGTTTTTCATCTTATCAATTATTTCTAATGAGAGATTATGAAAACCGGATTTTATTGTTCCTATAGTGGGAGTAAAAACAGGGAAACATTCATATGCTCCCTTGGGGTATTCATTCATTGAATGTGGTAACAAATTTAAATTCGGATTGCCTGTTGATGTATTACTACTGTTTCTCATTGATTATTTATTTTACTCGATTAATTTATTTTTGTGCCTCATTTAGAAATGCAGCTCCCAAAGTGGCGGCTCTATTACCTAATTTTGATTTGACGATTGAAACTTTCCCCCTCGGAACGGTCCACGCTCTTTTAGATACAATTTTTTTAATACGTGGGATGATAATATCATCGCTTTCCATAACACCTCCACCAAGCACAACAATTTCTGGTCCGTAAGCATGTACAATGTTTACAATTCCAATTGCAAGATCATTTATAAAATCATCGAGAACCTTTTCACCGCTATTTTTTCTCAACCTGATATTTTCAAAAAAAACTTTCACGGGATCGCTTTCTTTTGATAGTTCAGGCAAATCGTTTAATAATCTTTTTTTAAGTGCTGTTGCAGAACAATATAATTCAAGACAGCCCCTGTTTCCACATGCACATTCCGGTCCGTTTTTATCTATACTAATGTGACCTCCCAGGATACCTCCAAGCGAATCAGAACCTTCATACGGTTTGCCGTCTTTTACAAGAGCAGATCCGAAACCGGTTCCAAGTGTAAGACAGGACATCACTTTACTGTTTTGTCCGGCACCATACAACCATTCTCCCCAGGCAAAGCTTCTCGCATCATTTTCAATGAGAAACGGGATGTTAAAAAAATCTCCAAAAGCATTTTTAAGATTAATCCCTGAAAATTCCTTTGCCAGCCCGATATCACTCTCTAAAATTCCACTCTCTTTATTTACTAATCCTTTAACTGCAAATCCGCCTTGATTTAAGTTGTAATCCTCCACAATATGATTTGTATATTCTAATATATCTTGCAGTAAATCATTAGTATTCCTAATATCTTCGATCAATGCTTCATTAAAAATTATTTCCTCGCCATCATCTGAAAAAACACCGACTTTTAAATTTGTACCTCCAAAGTCAATTCCTAATCGCATTAACATTTATCCTCATTCAAAAAATATTTTAGTGCATCAATGAGATGTCTTCTCCAATTACCCCAAGTATGACCCTCGGGGTATTCGAAATAATTAAATTCATAACCTTTCGTTGCCAGTACTTTTTTCAATCTACGATTACCTTCCAAAAAGTTTCTTTCCTCCTCAGGAATAAAAGCCGCTCCAACTTGCTTTTCATATATTCCGCAATCAAAGTAAATCCTTAACTCTTTTGTTTCAGATTTGTCTATCAACTTTATTATTTCATCCTTGTTAAAGGAATAATATCCAGACTGACTGTAAACTTTTCCAAATAATTCGGAATTTAACAAACCTATATATAATGAAATTAGTCCGCCGTAAGAATCACCAATAAGTAATCTCGCATCGGGATCAACAATGGTTCTAAATTTGTTATCGACGAACGGCACAACTTCGAAAACAAAAAAACTCACATACTCATCATTTAAACCATACTCAGTTGAACGGTTTGGTTCTTTAGGTTGATGCAGATTTGGAGGCGTAATAAAAACAGCGATCACCGGTTCAATCAATTTATCTTTGATCATACTATCGAGAATGTGGGGAACAACAGCAAATTCAATATAATCTTTACCATCCTGAAAATATACAACAGGATATTTTTTATCGGATTCTTGATAATCTGGAGGAAGGTAAACGTGAATTACATGATCATAGGAAAGGAATTTTGAAGCGAGACTAAATTCATCTAAATTTTCAGATCGTCCTATTTCTCCTTGGATAAAATTATCAAATAACGGATGTCTTTTGTATTTCGGCATCGCAAGTTCAGAAATCTTTCCCAATCCATTTCTAACAATAAAATTATTTAGAGGATCGATTATTGGATTTTGATTCTCATCTAACAAAAGCCAATATTCCAATCTTGCATCGGGTTCATAATTTCCTCGAAAATAAAATAAGTTTGTATTGTCTATTCGGTGCATATACAACTTATCAACCCAATCACCCATGTCACCAAGTACAGCTACAGATGTTACATTACCTTGGTACAGAAGTATAACCTTCGAATCGTTTTCATAAAGTGGATACCCATTCTTGTTTACTTCGGATAAAAATTCATCAACCAGAATTTGTTTTTCAGTACTGTTATCCTTCTGTGTAACCGCATTATAAAACTCAGAAAATATGTTCTGATCCTCTTTAATCATTGCGCTGGCTCCGATACTCAACCAACTTGCAAGAATTATATAATTTATATGATTGAATAATCTCATTACTCATTATTATTTTTACGTTTTCAAGCCATCCTTAGTTACATTATATGATTTACCTTGATACTTAAGATTTGCTAATTCCGCTCTGCTATCGAATTCACCAAATCTGGGGCTTGCAGTAATACCATCATACAAACTCGCGCGAACCCCAAATATTCCCTCAATGATTATATTTGTAAAACTTCCGTTTGAAGAACAAAGCCAATCGGTTGCGTAGGGCCACTCAGGAGATGATTTTGCAGCACCGCCTGATTCGGGATCAACTGCACTCTCTACAAAATGTCCTTGTCCAAATGGTCCCTGGTTTGCAGATTTTGCTAATCCCTTTAGCCACTTAAAGGCAATATCAGTTTTGCCTATGTTATATAATCCTGTTGCCGCTAATGCCGGCCAAGCTGTATAAGCTCCATTCCATTGATGATCCGGACGAACACTAAACATAGAGTTAGTATCTGCCGGAGATAATGCACGCATCCATTTAGGAGTTTGTAATTCATTAATAAAAAATTGTGTCATTTCATTTTTTTGAGTTGAAGTTAAATCATCAGGAATTGTATTAAGTATTGTGATAAAATCGTAGCAGTGTCTGATCTCAATTAGTTTATTATCAGGAAATCGCGCATTCCAATAACCATTACCTTTAGAGTATAAACTTTGCAACTCACGTAAAATTTCTTGTGCTTCATCAAGAAATATTTGCGATCTCTCCGATGCGTTGTTGTTACGCAATATTTCTGCAACCTTTCTTAGACTGAATATATTCCCAGCATTTAAACTTGCAACTTCGTGAATATATGTACTCACGCACTCCAGAAGATTATTAATACCTCCATAGTCCGCTAAGCCGGATTTTGTTTTAAAAGAGCGCCAGTTCAAAGCAAATTCTAATAAATAATCGATTACTTTTTTATTTTCATCGTGCAAAGGACTTCGTACGACCTGGTTCAGCCAATTAAAATCTCCACTCCATCTTAAATAATCATTTGCAATCCAGCTTAATGCAAAATCGTTCACTGAATACCAGGGTCCAACGGTTCCACCAGTTAAATACTCTGTTCCGAAATGACTATGCAAATTCGTTTTCATCCATAATTCAGAATATTTCCTCATAACCTCTGGATCCAAAATTGCGTGAACTGTTGAACTTAAATGATAATCCCAAATAAATGTTGTCGTTTGCCAATAACGCGGCATCAAAGTATCATACGCACGACCGTAAACCGAATATGGATTGTCTCTTTTAAAATATATTACTCCAAGAATGCTTGTGTAGTATAGCCGTTTTATATCTTTGTCATCCGTGTATAAGATAGGCAGGAACCCGGAATAACTGTTATTGCCCTCCTCAAAAATTGAGCTAATTTCATTGTTCCAATCTTCTTTGACTTTACTATATTCATTGTTAAGGTTTATTACGAGTTTATCAAAACTAACGACTGCTTCTTCAACTGTCTCCTCTATTACATTAATGTAAATTATTTCTTTACTTTCTCCATCAGCTAATTGTAATATTTTTTCGGCGCGAAAGGTATTAATATTATCTGCTTTTGGAAGGAGCCCTTGTATTGAGCAGGCTTTACTGTGCTTTGCTTTAAAAATTACTGCACCTCGAGATGATTCAACAGTTGATTCATTATCATCTTCATACGGGGGGCACATATCGTTACCTGTGATAAGGTTTTTTGTGATTGTACTACTTAAACCAAAACTGAGATTTAGATCTTTGTTTACACCAGAATTATTTTGAACTATTAATTTTATTAGTAAAGCTTTTTTACCAAATGGCATTACTGTTATGGATTTAAGACTAATCCCTTCATAGTTTGCTTCTCTTTCTATTCTATCAGGGAACCATTGAAAAGTTATGTCAATACCCAGCGATGGGAAGTATCTGTTATTTAAAAATAAACCGGCAGTTACAAAGTCTGAGTTTGTAAATGGTGGAAAATTTAAACTTCGAATACCGGTTATATCCACATTCGCTTGTACCGCACCCCAAAAATTAGTTATGGCGGGTGGATTAAACATATCTCCGAATCTGTGAACTAACTTATCGCTTGCTAAATCTTCAACTGTGGGAATCATAATATTAAATTAATTTATGCCAATTCTATTTTAATTAGATGAGGAAAATACTCTTCAAACTCTATGTAGGTGATGTACAATATTCTTCCGTTATCTTCGGATAATTCAGGATGTTCCTTCCCTGCATATATTAAAACAGGATAGGGTAGATCGATTGTTCTCTCAACATTAACCTGGTATAATTCAGTATAATCACTCCAGGGACCCCATGGTTTTGGTGCTGTACGGGCAACTATTTTTCCTGTTAAATCAAGAGAATGAACGGCTAAGTATGAGTTAAGATGTTTATTAAATGAAACAGACAGTTCATTTGGCATTCCTTCAAATATTACTTGCGCATTTTTAATGTTATGTTCCCAGGAATTGTTTTCTGTCACCAAATATTCGTAACTACTTCTACTTGCAATTTTCTCAGGTTTTACACGAGCAATATAGCACTGTTGAATACCTTCTGGATTTTTTAAGACTCCATAACAATAAACGAACCCGTTATTATCAATGTCATTCAGCACTGAAGTTGCAAATTGGGGCTGCTGTTCATTCCAAAATAGTGTTTGATCATTAAACATAATTCTTTTAAAATCCCAATTTGTTCCGTTACCTGTAGCTAATCCAGATCCAATCATCCTAAAATTCACAGGAAGCACGTCACCTTCGGCAAGCATTTCAACCTTTTGATAATACAGATAAATTTTCTCTTCTAATTGAATTCCATGTGAACACCAAATTCTATATTGATCAGGATCTTCTTCAGCTAGATAAGGAATTAACTGCTTTAACCTTAAGGCATCACGCTCTATAAAATTAAAATCTTGCAAAGGATTCATTCCAGTGCCTAAGGAGACAAGGAGGGCGGTGTTTGTGAGCATCTCCTCAATTTTCCCTGTACCTGCCATATTTTGATGACCGATTTTTTCACCTCCCGGATACCAAAGACTTTCACCTTCGGTTCTTTCTCCGATTAAAGTATCTCCAAAAAACCAGAGAATTTTATTTCCAATTTGAATTGAATAGGCACCATCCATTCCTACTACTCGGTTAGGATTGTTCTGAAATCTAATACCTAGATCTCGAACATCCCGAACAATAATATTCTTCATAAAAATAATAACTGTTTTCAGTGGGTTAAAGGCGAATGGAAACAGCTATGACTTCGATACTATTTGAGAAGAATCATCTTCTTTGTCACGACAAAAGTAGAAGTTTCCATCCTGTAGTAATAAACACCACTAAAATTATTAACTGCTTCAAATGTCACCATCTTTACACCGGCAGATACGTATTCATCTACTAATGTTGCTACTTCTTCACCTAAAGAATTGAAAACAGTTAACTTCACATTTCCAGATTCCGGGATAGAGAAGGTAATTGTTGTTGATGGATTGAATGGATTGGGATAATTCTGCATTAAATTATATTCCGTTGCAATAATTCCTTCGTCTTCAACAGCCGTTGCACCGGTAACCGTAATAGGAATACCTTCACTGATATCGTAATATAATCCTGTACTAGATCCAACGGCTGGATCAGAAAAATCTAGACCAGCATTCGTAACAAAATACCTGAGATTGAAATTACCATTCTGATTTCCAACTGTCATTTTAATAAATAAATCAACGAACCATTCTACTAATGGATCAGGTTTATTCCAACTTTGAGTTGATTGGTAAACTCTCCATTCCATATCAGGTCCACTAGGCCATCTTACTTCAAGCGAGTCGGCCCAACCAAAGTCTATCTGACCTCCAACATCACAGTCTTCTACATCTGGTGGTAAAAATATACAGTAATCCGGTCCAACATCTCCTGTAAAGTACACTGAATCTACAACCCAGGAAATTGGGAGCATAATTCCAACAAGGCCGCATTTCGGATTTGCATCCTCATCAGTCAGCTGTACCTCAATCTCGACAACTATTGCTTCACCTACCATAGCTGCACCTGGCTGTACAACTATTAGTATAATAAAGCAACCACTTAGCAATATTGATAATGCAACAATAGCTAGAAAAGTAATAGTTTTTCCTCTTAACATATGAACTCCTATTTATTTTATGAGTAAATAGTTGATTAATATCTCTGAAATCTTCTTGGAGATCAGAGTACTCTGCATTGAACTTATAGTATTCTGGTTCAATTCTCAATCGGTGAGACGATCTTTAAACCGATCGCCTCAAATTTATAATTACTGACTGTACACACTTCTATTTCAATAGCAGCATCTTCTTAGTATCAACAAAACTACCAACCGTTAACCTATAGAAATAGACCCCGCTCGATAAATTAACAGCATTAAAATCTGCTTCGTATCTTCCGGCAACCTTAGTCTCATTCACTAAGTTTGCTACCTCAGTTCCTAAATTATCATAAACTATCAGGCTCACTACTCCGTTAACAGGCAAGGTGTACTGTATTTTAGTAGAAGGGTTAAACGGATTTGGATAATTTTGACCAAGAGTAAAATCAGCAGGAAGGTTATATTCTATATTGATGACATCGCTGTAACTAAAAGTTCCATCGTAATCGACCTGTTTTAGTCTGTAATAAACAACTGAATTTTGTCTGAAGTTAGAATGGTCAACAAATGAATAATCATTCCTTTCAGTTGAAGTTCCATTTCCCTCGACAAAACCTACCTTTGTAAAAGTTTTGCCATCGGTCGCACGTTCGATTTCAAAACCACGATTGTTAGTTTCGGTTGCTGTTGTCCAGTCTAATTTTATTCCATCCTGAGTTACCATACCGGAAAAACTTGTAAGCTCTACTGGAATTATTCCTGATATATTTATTGAGTTACCCTGGCTGATGTCAAACCAGGTCGGATCTGAAAAATCTAAACCAGCATTAGTAACAAAATAACTGAGATCGAAATTACCCTCCGGAGGCTTCACTGTCATTTCAATCGTTATACTAACAGTATCATCAGCTGCATCTGATTTAATCCATTGCTGAGATGATTGATAAACTCTCCATTCCATATCTGTTCCGCTTGGGTATCTAGCCTCTAGCGAGTCTGTCCAGAAATCTACTTGACCACCAGTATTACAGTCAGGAACATCCGGAGGTAAAAATATAAAGTAATCTTGACCAATATCTCCGACGAAATATACAGAGTCAATATTCCAGCCATTAGGAACCATTATACCAACAATACCGCATTTGGGGTTCGCTTCAGTACCATCGAGAACAACGTCAACTTTGACAGATATTGCTTCACCTATCATGGCTGAACTTGGTTGTATCACTAAAATTATAGTGAAGCAACCACTTAGCACTATTGCTAATAAACTAATAGCAATAAATTTGATGGTTTTCTTTTGTAACATAAGCACTCCTTTTTGTTTAATAAGTATTTAGTTATTTAATTTCCCATTTTATTGTTTGGGATCTCTTATCAAAATCGTCTTCAATTCATTTGGCTTTAAGCTAACGAAAATTTCATTATCATATTCTTCATTGTTAATCATATCAGAGGAAACAGTATACATATTTTTTATCAAAAAATCAGATTTTATTCGGCAGGATTCTTCAGTCTCAGGGTTTACATTTACTAATTGCAATTGATAGTCACCATCCTCACTCCTTACAGTTAACAGCATAATATTTGGATTATCAATATTTAGATATGACCCGGATGCTGGTTTAGATCTGAACCAGCTATTACGAATAACTGGATCGGTATTAACTTCCCAACCGAACCGACTTGCTTTACTATAGTTAACTGTTGTATTGTCATACATTATTGAATAAGACAACTCTAAAACTCCTTCATTTATCTCGTTTCGATTCCAATTTTCCGGGAAATTGTTAATTAAACTTAGGAGCAATGTTTTATTTTCATCTTCTGAGCCTATAAATTTTACGACTCTGCTATCCTTCAATGCAAAGTAAATTGACTCATTATCATTATATACAGCTACCACTCGTCTAATCGAAAACGCATCAGATTGATTTCCTATCATAATATCCTGTGTCGGATCTGCAAAGCCGCCAAGCAATTCCAATTTGTAATTTCGTGGATTAATATTTATAGGTAATGCTACACCATATTCTTCGATCGTGGTTGTTTGATCCAAACGAGACAAATTCAGCTTCTGTGTAATGTCAATTCTATTAATACCCTTATATAATGTATATTTTGTCTCTTCGAACAGATGATTTTTTCTGGTAACTTTCAATTCTTCATACACAGGAGCTTTATTAATAACTTCACATTCAGATTGGACCGAATCAATGGAAGAGAAATTCTCTCCAATTTGATATCTTTCTACAAGGGGAATGTTAAAGCCTAATTGATTTGAATGATCAATTAAATCCTTCGAATTAATTTTGCTTAAAATATTTTTAACTTTTTTAGATTGTGCGTCTAATACAATTTTGTAGTATTCGTTTTCAATACTTAAATCAGTCCCAAGTAATTTGTTTTCAGCTTTTGATTCTGCAGAAGCACTTTCAAATAACCTATATTTCTTGAAGCCGAAAGAAGGAAGACTATCAGCAATAAATATGAGAGAATGTCCGGACCATGCACTTGGCAAAATTCTATTAGTAGCAAGATCCTTAACTGAATAATTTAGTTTTCTTTCTTTGGGAAAATTTACTGTTATCACTCGATCTTGTTGCCAGGAAAGTGGATTAAACACAACTACTCCTGGACCTTCAAAACTTTCTTCGGCTTTTGTTAATCTATGAATTCCTTTTTCAAGTAACTCTTTCGTACCAAGATAAGCTGATTGTACATAATCCTCACGATATTCAACTGTGAGTTTGTTATCTTCAGGTGAACCATACCCATATTCCAAACCACTTCCGTGACCACTGAAATGCAGCATCGATTCATATATTTTTTCTATTTCCTTTGAAAATGGCAAATTCTTCTCATTTACGAGAGTGTTCAATGATGATAATTTTTCCGCAGAAAGAACATTATGTTGAGTCCAACGATACTTCTTAAATAATCTTGCTTCACCCTGGTACATAATATCCCAGGGAGATGTTAAATCACCCCGGATAATCTGTAATTCATCTTTATATTTTTCGATAAATACTTCTGCAAACTCAGATAGATTGCTGATTACAAATTTTGGATAAGCATACGCTTCATTCCACTTTAATGCTGCTTGATACTGACTATGTGCAATTCCAGCGTTATCAGTAAAAGCCGTGTTCATCAATATCGGATTAAAATCATTTTTAGTTGCTTTTAGTTTGTTTAATCTGCTCCATAACCTGTGCTCGATTACATAATTATTATGAGTAAGACCATAAGACTTTCCCTCAATATAAGTTTCGTTGCGATATAAAATAATTCTGCTTGAATCAGAACCTTCCCAAATAAAAGCTCTTGGCAGTTGTCGGTGTAGTGTATACTCAGTGTAAATTTCATTAAACCCATTTGCCAGAAACCCCACACCCATTTTTCTAAGCACGGATGGCAAAATGAAAGATTCACCGGGAACATCATTATAAACCGCAGCATTATATTTTAGATTATAATTTTCCTCATAATATTTAGCTACATCAAATGATCGGAGCATTTCTTCTTTACTTATCCAACCTGTAAACGGATTTGTGTAAATCGGCGAAACGGAAATTCTTCCCATGTTAATGAGATCGATCAGTTTATTAAATTTTTCCTGGGTGCGCGCTAATTCGTATTGTCGTAACATCCAGGTAGTTTCAATGGTCCACTTAAAATTTTCATCTTTATCACACATTTCAATTACATCATCCAGAACATTCAAATGTTTTTCTTTTACTATCGGTTGGATATCAGTATAACCAATATCCATATGTGTCAAAAGCATCATATGTAATTCATATTTTTCCCGAGGATGTAAAACAAACTTTGTATCAAACTTATCCCCAGAGATATTAATCCGAGCATTAATTTCTGTCTCTGCGTCGATAGCAGGCAAATAAATTTCAAACCGATTTAATCCTGTTCTGATAGCTCTGAGTTGAATAGTCTCATCAATATTATTACCGGTTAACTTTACTTCACCATTATAAGTTTCTATGTAGGGTGAATTTATATACAGATCGAATCGTTGAAGTAATTTGGAATTAACCTCTTTGAAAAAGAATGTTGATTCAATTCGCGATTGAAACTTCACATCTTTATCAGGAATAAAAACAGTTATTCCTTGCGGTGTATTGCCTGTAATGTCGATTAAACGGCTATAAAATCCCCAGTCATATTTGATTTGTGTAAAAAATGCAATTGTGAAGTTCTGATGAGAGTTACCCGTTTTAATTAATAATTTGTTCAAGCCCGAATTCAGACTTAACTGAATGGTATCCTGATCTGAAACAGCATTTCTTGTGTTCTCAAATTTGTATAGTATTTCACCATTCAATAAAATTTTTGCAGAGGAGTTGCTGCCAAATAATAACTTTACTTTTTGAACTTCCTCTGAATAAATATAAGTAATAGCATAACCTGCTTTTGCCATCCATTCTTTTTCAACAATTGCCCCGGGATATCTCCAATCTAAAGTTGAGTTAAAATCTAAAAAATAATTTTCGTTTATAGATTGCAAAACCCACGCAGCTTCATTGCCTTCGACTAAAGTAGTTGCTTCCTTTTTGCCGAAGTACGGTTCGATCTTTTTCTCGTCAATATTATCTGTGTCAGAAGGTACGCCAAATCCTATAGTCCCCTGTTCGAATGGTCCGTTCACAAGCCATACCGGGATAGAACCATTTGGTGCTAATTCAATTTTTATATATCCGTCTTCACTCTGCGTACTCGCAAAATTGAAAGAAGTTATAAAAATAAGAAGGACTAAATATTTTGATCTAAAATATTTCAATGTGTTTAATTATTTAATCAGAACCATTTTATTAATTGCGTTATATTTTTCGGAAGTAATCTGACATAAATAAATACCGCTGACAAACCTGCCGGCATTCCAGCTTAAAGTGTGATCACCTTTTTCAAAATTTTGGTTCTCAGTTATAACATCTACTACTTGTCCAAGAATATCGATTACCCTAACTGTTACCGCTGATTTTTCAGACAATGAAAAACTTATATTCGTGAATGAGTTAAATGGGTTTGGGTAGTTAGCATTTAACTTAAATGAAATTTCAGTAACAGATTCTTGATCAATTACGTTAACAATTAATTGATTTAAGTTGAAAATGATAAACCTTGGACGGTATGTATCTGCATTGTTTAACAGATCACCAAAATCGAACGTGTTTACATTGTAGCTAATAAGTAACTCATTCGGTTCAGATAAATTAGGATGAGCTTTTGCATT
>JADFPP010000017.1 GCA_022562275.1 Bacteroidota bacterium | reverse complement strand
AGAACGAACAAAGAGCAATGAGTACAAAAACCCTAAATTTAAAGAAAGGAATGTTCAAATAAGATGCTTTTCCTTGAAGTACATGATCCTGAGCAACTACTTCTTCATGAGTCCAATGAAATATTTCGTGCATATTAAATAAAATAGGGATAACCAAAATTGCAAGAAATGGAATGATAGCTGCAAGAAATTCAGTTATTCTTCTTATAGGTACGCTCCAGATTGCATCTGTAGCATATTCTAATGTAATAAGAAAAAGCGCACCCACGCCAATACTGATGAGAAACGAATATGATACAAGATAGTTAAAACTTGCTCTTGTGGGATCGACAAAGAATGCAATTACACCAAGGAGAACACCAGCAACCAGTAATACTAAACCCACTTTCCTTAATTTACCAGGGAGTTCTATTTTCTGATAGTTCACTTCAGTTTGCAACATTTTTACCTGTCTCCTTAATAATCATTTCTAACTCCGAGGCAGTAGAATTTTTTGCCTTCTGTAAAACTCTTATATAGTTAACAATTGCCCATCTCTCTTCCCTGCTAATTTGAGCAGCGTAGGAAGGCATTATATTTTTACCAATTGTAATAATGTGATATAATCTTCCATCTTCAAAACTGCGTATCCTTTGTGAATGTATTGTTGGAGGATTTGGGAATTGTCCTTTTAAGCGGCTGTCTCCATCACCAAAGTTACCATGACATGGGCTGCAGTAAGTTAAATATTTCTTTTCCCCTAACTTCAAATTATCAATCGAAGGAAGAAGCGGATTTGAAAGATATTCCTGCGGTTCATCAATTCCCATATAAGTATAAGGGATGAACCCTTTAGCAACCGTTCCTTCTACAGGTAGACGCATTCCTCTTTCATCTTCAAATAATTCTGTTCGTGACTGGGGAATTATTTTATCTTGATACATCATCCAGTTAAACGGAACCATAAACATCAATTTATTAAGAGTTATATAAGTTCCTGCAGAAACTGCGATAGCAGTTAGGATTAAGAATGAAATAAACTTAGGTTCGAAAATCGGAAATTTAACTTCCTCTTTATGATAAATAGTTTCAATAGATTCAGGACCAAAACTTCTTAATAATTCTTCAACTTTGGATTGTTCAAATTTCGGATCAGCAGATTCTATGACTATACCATATCGATCGAGCGATACCTTTTTCATGTATGGAGTATCGTGAAGAACATGATTATTTGAAGGAAACTTAAAGAAGATAGTCAGCATTGCGATAACAGTCGAAACGGTAGCAAACAACACAGTTAGTTCAAAAGTAACAGGTATGTAAGCCGGAAATGCAAAGAAAGGTTTACCTCCGATTACCAATGGAAAATCAATTGAGTTTGTAAAGTAAGCTAACGATAACGCAGTTGCTGCTCCGATCAATCCCATGAATAAAGCTATAAAACCAATTTTTGAAGGTTTCAACTTCATCGCATTATCCATACCGTGAAGCAGATAAGGAGTATTTACGTCCCATTTTGAATAACCAAGGTTTGCAACTTTACTTGCAGCTTTAATTATATCATCGGGTTTGGTGAATAAAGCAGCTATACCATAAATTTTTCTTTCGTTACTCATAGTCTTCACTCCTGTGATATGAAGGTTGAGCACCATCGGACACAGCTTTAATTTCTGAAATGGATATAACGGGAAGCGCTTTGGTAAATAAAATTACAAGTGTAAAGAATAATCCAAAACTACCTAATAAAATTCCAAGGTCATACAAAGTTGGTGTATACATTCCCCAGCTTGATGGTAGAAAATCTCTGGTTAAAGAAACTACAATTATTACAAATCTTTCAAACCACATTCCAACATTTACAAGAATTACGATAACCATCATTATCGGAATTGAACGCCTTATTTTCCTTATCCAGAAAAGCTGCGGGAAAAGAACATTACAAGAAATCATAATCCAGTACGCCCAGGCATATGGTCCAAATGCTCTGTTTAAGAATACGAATTTTTCTACAGTCACACCACTGTACCAGGCAATAAATAACTCTGTTCCGTATGCTAGTCCAACCATCATTGATGTAACCAGGATTATTTTGTTCATTTTTTCAAGATGATCGAGAGTAATAATTTGCTGAAGATCAAATATTTTTCTAACGAGAATCAATACCGTAGCCACCATCGCAAATCCCGAAAAAATAGCTCCTGCTACAAAGTATGGAGGAAAAATAGTTGAATGCCATCCGGGCACTAATGAAACTGCAAAATCGAAACTAATAATTGTATGTACGGAAAGCACTAACGGTGTAGCAAATCCAGCCAACAATGTATAAGTTTTTTCATAATGCTGCCAGTGGCGGTGTGAATGCCTCCAGCCCAAACTAAACAAGGAGTATATGGTCTTTTTAATTTTTGATGTAGTTCTATCCCTAAGAGTAGCAAAATCTGGTATTAAACCTATGTACCAAAAAATTAAGGATACGATAAAATAGGTCGAAATTGCAAACACATCCCACACTAATGGCGAACTGAAGTTAACCCACATCCCGTGTTGATTTGGATAAGGCATTAAATATCCTGCTAACCAGGGACGACCAACATGAATTAATGGAAATAAAGCGGCGCACATAACCGCAAAAATTGTCATTGCTTCGGCGAACCGCGCAATACCTGTTCTCCATTTTTGTCTTAAAAGAAAAAGAATGGCAGATATTAAAGTTCCTGCATGACCAATACCAATCCAGAAAACTAAATTTACAATCGGGAATGCCCAACCCACTGGTTGATTGTTGCCCCACATACCAACTCCATAATAGAAGGTAATGAGCAGTAATACTACACCTGTCATTAAGAAGGTACCTGAAATCGAAAGTGCTATATAAAATTTCTTACCCGGTTTTGTATCTAACGGCTTTGCAACCATCTCTTCAATTTGAGCAAGAGAAAGCCGTCCATGAACCACAGGTGGTTCAATAGTATAATCTACACTCACTATGCTTCCTCCGAATGAGTATTTCGTAATTTAGCTATATAGGTTACATTCGGTTTAGTGTTTAATTCCTCCAATACGTGATAGCCAAGTTCGTGATTTCTGTATTTATAAAGTTCTCCGTTTTCATCATTTATATCTCCGAAGTGAATTGCATTGGTAACACAAGCATCCTGACAGGCAGTGTGAACGTCTTCTCCTATCATTTTTCTGCTCTCCCGTGTTGCATCTGAGCGAGCTTCAGCAATCCGTTGAATACAGAAAGTACATTTCTCCATCACTCCTCTCGAACGAACTGTTACTTCGGGATTATGGAGTAGTGCAAATACCGGAGATTCCTGATAACTATCATTAAAAGAATCGCGAAAATTAAAAAAGTTGAATCTTCTTACTTTGTAAGGGCAGTTGTTTGAACAGTATCTTACACCTACGCATCTGTTATAAACCATTTGGTTCAATCCATCGGCACTGTGCGTTGTTGCAAGAACCGGGCAAACAGTTTCGCACGGTGCCTGATCACAATGCTGACATAACATTGGCTGCACACTTACTTTGGGGTCTTCGGCTGTTCCGGAATAATAACGATCTATTCGCAGCCAATGCATTTCTCTGCCTTTATCAACTTCTTCTTTTCCTACCACCGGGATGTTATTTTCAACATTACACGCAACAAAACATTCACTGCAACCTAAGCACTTATTTAAATCGATAGACATTCCCCATTTAAGTCCGTCATAAGGTATTGGAGGATTTACACTTTTTAAATCCTTGTGTTTCTTATCATTTAGAAAATGAGGATCGTTTAAATACTGCTCAACCGTTCCTTCTTTAATAATTCCCCTTTTTTCAGGAATATCTTTTTTATCCTCTTCGGTAAAATCATAAATTGTTTGAGCAACGACTAACCTATATGTTCCGGTTAACTTTTTAACAGTTACACCCTCGTAAAGCCACGGAGTTATTCCACCACTGCTGCTAAAAATTGTATTCGCATTAAAACCAGCACCTTCCGAGACACTACCGGAATTTGTTCTGCCGTATCCTGTTTCAATTGTAATGGAATCATCAGCATGACCGGGCTGCACAAACACAGGTATTGTGAGCAAACGATCGTTTACTTTAATTTCAATTATATCATCTTTCTTAACGTTTATTTTTTTTGCGGTTGTTGTAGAAATAGCAGCGTAATTATCCCAGGTAACTTTAGAAACAGGGTGAGGAGATTCCTGAAGCCAACCGTTATTTGCAAATCTTCCATCTCTAAGCGAATAGCTTTCCTTGATGTGAACCGTCATCCCCTTCATTTTATTCTGATGGTTGGTTAATCCGGAGAGAGCAGCATAGTTGAATGAACCATTACCTGTTGATGTATCGTTGCTTCTAACAACTCCATCGTGTAAAGCACCGAACCAGAATTTTTTAAATTCAATTCTGGAATTCAGGGTTGGATAAATTTCATTCTCCCAATTACTCATCAAATATTTATGGTATAAATTCTCTTTGTTTGAATCACTATTACCATTTATCCAGGATAGAATTATTGATTCTTTTTGTCTTGTACTATATAAAGGTGCTATAACAGGCTGCTGCATTGAGTAAAAACCTGTTCGTGTTTTTGCATCTCCCCAGGCTTCAAAAGTATTATTAATAGGTAATACATAATTACTTACATTAGCAGATTCATTTTCTGTTTCTGCAAGTGTTATAACTTTATCTACATTTTGTATTGCATCGGCATAGTTAATATCTGCAGGAAAATTGTAAACAGGGTTTGAACCATAATGAATTACCATGCCTACATTACCTGAGTTCATTTTATCAGCGAGTTTTTTTATATCATTAAGTGATGATAATTTCCGGACAGTTATTCTAGATTGCTTTGTATTATATAGATTCGAGTTCCCTAATTCTTCATTTAACAGATTAACTGCAATGTGAACTTTTTCCGGTAGATGATTTCCTGCATAAACAATTGCTTTACCTTTTTTGTTTGTAAGATCATTTATAAGATAATTCAATATTTTTTCAGACAAACCAAAGTCGGCAGCTAACTTTGATAAATTAAATGAAGAAGCGTTCACTGTATTATTAATTACATTTTTGCTCTGAAGTTCGTTAATGATTCCCATAACAAACGCATACTGTGCATCAGCTCTGAGCATGAGTCTGTAATCCGCATTCATACCTGTTAATGATAAATCGGATTCAACAGAATAAAGGCGGTTGAAATTCTTATTAATTACATCTTTGCCTTCACTAAAAAGCCGGGTGTTCTCAACTCTGTTATAATCTGCACCTAAAAAATCTGAATCAAGCGATACCACAACTTCAGCTTCATCCCATTTAATAATGGGAAATTCATCTGAGTTATAACATTTTTGCCAGGCAATATTTCTAACACTTTCATTGAACTGTTCAAAACTATAAATCCTGGTGGCGGTGTATTTATCAACAAAATCCTTTAATACTCTATTCTCAGTTGGCGAAATAATCTGATTTGTAATGATTGCAATTTCTTTACCACCAATGTTACTTAATGCTTCAATAATTTCGCTGTCAGCTTGCTGCCAATTAATATCTTCAAATCTATTTTTAATTTTTTGCCTGGGTGTTTTTAATCTCTCCGGATCATAAAGACTCATTGTAGCTGCCTGCCCCTGGGAACAAATTTTGCCCCTGGATACCGGGTGATCCGGATTACCATCAACCTTAATGGGTCTACCTTCCCGTGTTTTAATTAAAATGCCACAAGCAGATGAACATCCACCACAGGTAGATGCATAATAATTCGCTTTTCCAATTGTAATTTCTTCAGGTTTATCTTTATAAGGTACAATTTCTCCCCTATCCTGATAATCCGAACAAGCAGCGCCGGCTACTGCTGCCGAAGCGCCTAATAATGCGAAAAATTTTCTTCTTGATAATGAAGACATTTTAGAAGTATCGGGGGCTTCATCGGCTCCATCTTTAAATTCATTATTTATTTCTTTTAAAAATTTCGGATCAGAATATAACTCTTCAAAACTTCGCCAATAATTTGGATCCTGATTTTGAACTTCATCCTTAGGATCAGACATTTTTTTCACCTATTTTTTTTCTTTTAACTGCAAATGGATTTATGTGAACTTTAATTTTCCTTTTATTTACATTTTGTTTAGAAAATAGTCTGAATGGGAATAGTTTTACAAAGAGAATTCCAATAAGACTTATTCCAATTGATTTAAAAAATTTCTTACGTTCCATTATTCTAATTTATTGTTTAATACTCTAAAATTTTAATTCTAATCTATCTATGACATGTATAACAATCTTCCGGACCCCGTTTAACATCTTTAATATAAGGAAGCCGCTCGTGAGAATTTCGATGGCAGCTTAAACAATTACGCATTGTAAACGAGTTCATCTGTCCGACCTTTTCCATCTGTTTAATTTCACCGTGGCAGGATTCACACTCTATTCCTTTATTTACATGAACGCTATGATTGAAGTATGCATAATCAGGTACTTTATGTACTCTTTTCCACATGAGTGTTTTACCACTATTATAATACTCTGCAAGCTTAATAATTTCAGGGCTATCTTTTTTAGCAATTTTATGGCAATTCATACAAGTAGCAATAGCAGGGACCATTGCGTGCCTGGATTTTTCAACGGCAACATGACAATATTGACAGTCGATTTGCATTTCACCGGCATGAAGTTTGTGTGAATAATTAATTGGCTGGTCGGGGGTATAACCTACGCCGTCTCTTTCGGCTCTTGAGGCGAAGAATGTAATTATAAATGATGCCGCTACTACAAATATTGTAACAGGTAATCTGGTCCTAAGTAAATAATCCAGTAGTGATGCTTTCATTAATCCATAAATTAAAGTAAAAATTATTAATTACTAAAAGAGACTCAAAACGGTTGAATGGTTAAACAATATATTTTTTCATTTGCACTATTTACGATAAATGTTTTGAGTTAAATGAAGAGCGGTACATTACAAATAAGGAAGACTTTTTACCGTCCAAAATTTAAAATTATGGCAGGAAAGATTATAAAATTAACCATATAATGCAAATTCTTATCCCTAAAAATTAAATACTTGTATAGAACAATTTATTAATTTCATTTATAATCATATAAATCTTTTAAGTATCTCATAAATTATAAACGCTGCAAATGCTATCATAAAAAGGTATGTGATACCATTCTTAAGCGCTTTACTAGTTAATACTAATTTGGCCTGGTAACCACGCCAACCGCATTTTTTACATCTATAGGGCGCAAATATCGTTAATTTTTTTATAAGCTTTTCACTTGTTTTCCTGGAATGAGATTTCCTTAAAGTACCAAGGGAATGACATGAGGGACATTTTTCATATACAGGGTTTTTACTAAATATTAATCCTTGGCTTACCATAGATTTAATATAATTTTTATAACCACTATAATCAACAATACAGAAAATATTTTTTTAACAACAGCAGAATTTGATTTGCTTACAAAATTTACCCCTACTCTTGCACCCAGCATTGCACCAATACCTAAAGGTACACCAACTATGAAATAGATGCTGTTCATTTGATTTACACCCATCCAATCATTCCTGTTTAAATAAAATGCTAATGAAGCAAAAATCATTGTTGCTGCTGTAATTGCAGATGAGGTGCCTATTGCCTTTTTAGAGTCCAATAAAAAAAGATAATACAGCACCGGAAAAAAAATAATTCCGCCGCCCAATCCGGTAAAGGCTGCAAATATGCCAACACCTATACCGATTGGAGGGAGATAAGCAACATTTAGTTTTGAAGACCTTTGAGTTTGAATTTTCCAAACAGACTCTAGAATCATTTTTACAGCAATAATAAACAGTACTACTGCAAAAACTGCTTTTAGAATTATTGGATCAATATTAATAACAAAAATTACTGAAACAAAAGCAGCAGAAGTGCTGCCAAGAGCGAACAATAACGCTTTCTTCTTATCAATATTTCCTAAACGAAAGTGTAGTGCGCTTGAAAATGAAGATGCAATTGCACCGGCAAAAAGCGATAAACTAATTGCGTAATAAGGCACGGCTGATTGATCTATCCCGGTATACGGCAGTAAATAGTAAAGAGCCGGAACAAAAAATATTCCACCTCCAATACCAAGCATTCCTATAAATATCCCGGTCGAAAATCCAACGAAAAGAAAAATCAGAACTAATATCAGTTCATTCAATTTACATTCAGAAGTCTATTATAAACAGCTTCATTATTCAAGATTTCCACAGCTGTTAAAAATTGGATATCGGTATCAAGTTGGTGCTTTACTGTTTCCTCAGAACCTAAAAATCTTTTAACTAATTCATTAAATATCTCAATCTTAATCTCATTTGCATGTAAGTTGAAATCGTTTTTTTTCAAATCGTTAATTTTTACTTTTAGATTTTTAAGTTCCTCTACTAAGTCGCTATAGCTTTCGGATATATCTTTTATTAGCAATTTAATATGATTTTCTGCATCAGTATCATAATGAAAATCTTTTCCCTGGATATATTCTTCAAATTCATTTATTACTTTCTTAGCATCAATAGTATTAAATTCCCTGTCTGAATTATTATAGTAATAATGATTGGCAAATTTGAAAAACAACCCGTGTGCCAATAGCTCTATTACTATTTTACTCCTGGCAGCAAAAGTAACTGTTGTGTCCGGTGATATCCCACCTTTTGAATATACAATTCTATCATGGTCTGTTAAAAATTCTCCTGCTAAAACGGAATCCCCGTTTGCAAAAACTTTATTATTATCCGAATAATTAATTTTTTGAATATTTCTTCCACTGGGAGTATAATATCTTGCTGTAGTTATTTTTAATGACGTATTAAAAGTAAGTGGTGTTATAGTCTGAACCAAACCTTTACCGAAAGATTGCGTACCTAAGATTACCCCTCTGTCGTGATCCTGAATAGCTCCAGCAACAATCTCAGAGGCAGATGCACTGCCGCCGTCTATTAGTAAAATTAATTTAGTACTACTTAACATTGGTTCCTGCGAAGAGAAATATTCTTTTATGCTTGAGGGAACTCTTCCTTTGGTAGAAACAATTAAATAATCTTTTGGTAAAAACTTATCGCAAATATCTACTGCAATATCCAGCAGCCCTCCCGGATTTCCTCTTAAATCCATTACCATTGACTCAATATTTTTTTCAGCTTTCAGTCGTCTAATAGAGTTTTTAATTTCATCACTTGCAGAGCGGCTGAAATTATTTAGTTTAAGATATACATTGTTACTATTTTCAGGATAGAATTCTGCAAATGTTACATTTTTCACAATCACTTCTTCTCTTACAATGTCAAAATCTATAGTATCACTTGCCTCTGATCGTACAATTATTAAATAAACTGTTGATCCTGGTTCTCCTTTTACCAAAGATGAAATCTCACTAACATTATCAGAATTTATCTTAACTCCGGCGGCTTCAATTATAATATCGCCAACTTTTATGCCCTGTCTTTGCGCTGAATAGCCATCCATGACTTCAACAACTGTAACATTATCTCCTCTAAGACCAATTGAGATTCCTATGCCACCATACTTTCCATGGGTAATCAAATCAATATCTTCTTTTCTTTTATCATCTATAAAAATGGTATACGGATCGAGTGATGATAACATTCCTTGAATTCCGGCACGCATAAACTGACCCGGTTCAATTTCACTAACGTAATTAAAAGATATTTCTTTATAAACTTTACCAAACAACTCCAGATTTTTATTTATCTCAAAATAAATATCTGCGAAACCGGTAAAAAGTAAAGTTACGAAAATACCTATTAACAGATTTCTCAAATTTTTTAATTTCATATAATTACCTTTCTTCAAATTTTTCAATTTCATTAATTATTATTTTATGA
The DNA here is from genome assembly GCA_022562275.1 of Bacteroidota bacterium. Lineage (GTDB taxonomy): Bacteria > Bacteroidota > Ignavibacteria > Ignavibacteriales > Ignavibacteriaceae > BMS3ABIN03. The sequence continues at coordinate 42,162 of JADFPP010000017.1, read as the reverse complement.
ATTACTTCAACATTTTCAGTCCCATTTACGACTTTAAACCGTTTCTCACGTTCAGCTAATTTAAGATATCCTTCACGTACTCTATAAAAAAAATCCTCATTACTGTTTTCAATCCTATCCAGGTTATCGATACTACTTTGCTGCCTTCTTTGTTCTGCCACATCAACAGGTATATCAATAAAAAACGTAATGTCAGGTACAGATTTTCCTATTGCAAGATTATTTATACTAGAAATTACATCTGGTGAAATTCCTCTACCATAGCCCTGGTAGGCTGATGAGGAATCATGAAACCTATCGGAAATTACATAAAATTCTCTTTCCAGGTAAGGTTGAATTTTTTCCCGAACTAACTGAGAACGACTTGCAGAAAAAAGGAGGAATTCTGTTTCCATAAACATCTTCGAATTTTCCTTATCCAATAACATTCGTCTGATTTTTTCGGAAATCTCTGTTCCCCCCGGCTCACGAATTACCAGCACTTTTTTATTCTTATTTAATAGATATTTTTCCAACAAATCTATCTGGGTAGATTTACCGCAAAAATCTATTCCTTCAAAAGTTAAAAACATTTTTCTAATTTGAATGCAATGATTTCATTTATTATAGGAAAATAATTAAGAGTTTTAAGGGGCTTTGCAAAACCTGTTGAAATTAGCAAATCTATTCATTTATAAAGGCTAATTCTATCGAATTCTAAGTATATTGTTTTGCTTCGCCCGCCTATATTAGTTTTTCAAAGGTTTCTTTTATATTATCAATCATCTGTATTTTTTTATAACATACCTAAGTCGTTCAGGTTTTATATATATAAGGTTAGTATTATCCGGAAGTTTTATTTTTGGAATCACATTACCTAGGGTATCCAGAACAACATCCCTGTAAGATATAAAAGTTTCAAACTGTTCATTTTTCAGTTTACCAAGAATATCAATTCCACCTCTTACACCCAGAGAAATTTTATTCGGCAACAATACAACATCCCTATCAGGCGGTACATTTATTACTTTTACATTAATATCGTCAAACTGTTTATCAACTATTCTTTGAACATCAAAAGTAACACTTACATATTCTGTAAGAAAAACAGTACCTGGTAATTCAGCAAAGCCAATATTCTTTACTATTTTTTTATTCAGCGTAGTTAACTTTATTTGTTTAGTTTTCAATTCTTTAAGTGAACTAATTATGGATCTTGGGCCGTTAACTATCACAGAATCAGGAAGAAGTACAACTTGCTTTGCCAATCCGTACCCGACTTTAAAATCCAACAGTAAGTCAGCAACTACAGGAATTTTCTTTTCAATTTTCCTATCTATTAAACAGGAAATTGAGCCGGGGACAATATCAATTATATCAAACTCCGAAAGGACCCATCCATTATCGGATAAATAATCTGACAGCTTAATATCAATTATCCCACTATCGCCATTTACAGATACATTATAAGTAACGTCCTTTCCTATATTCAGCGAAAATAAATTCCATCCTTTACCTTTTAATTTAATTGTAATATCCTTGGGCAAATCTGTAGCGGTAGTGTAACCTTCCGGCAAATCAACTATCCGCAGTGGAATAAATATGTTTGAATAGTATAATTCAGAAAGGGATATTGTTCCCCAAAGTATAATTGAAAAAATTATTGAGATTAATATTATAGGAAATTTCTTCTTCACACTTCAAATATAAAGGAATTTATATATAAAAAAACTCCACACCCGGTGGAGTTCTTTATACTTTGCTAAAATGATCACTACTAGCTAATCAATTTAAAGTAATCCAGAAGTTCTCTTCTATTAGAGTGTGAAATTTCTCTACCTTTAATTGGAAAATTTTCGGTATCCCTTGCGAGACGTCTTAACTGATGCACATTCATATTTTCCAAATTTTCCATGTTGAATTCTGAAATTTTATCTGCATCCTTTTGTTTTTTCTCTTTTTTAGTTACTTCACCCAGAGCTTCTCTTTTCAATCTTTCAATAGTATCTGTAGTTGCAGTTGGAACTTCTTTTTGTGGTAAAATCTCAGCTTCCGGCGTACCACTTTCTTCTTCAGGCTTTATTCCTGACTTTTTATCAATCCTAACATCTTTTTTTTCTCCCCCAGCAGGTTTTATTAACCTGGGTTTTGATGTTTTGCGTAATGTTATTTCATTTGCCTTATCGAGAGGCAGAATAACGCTAAGCTGATTATCAGGTCTGGGAATAATATGAACAGAAATTAATTCACCAACTCTTTGTGCCGCTGCCGCTCCAGCATCAACCGAAGCTTTAACCGCAGCAACATCACCAATAACCGTTATTGTAATTAATGCGGCTTTAGTGATTTCCTTTCCCATTAATTTCACATTAGATGCTTTAAGCATAGCATCAGCTGCTTCAATTGAAGCCACCAATCCTTTGGTTTCTACAAAACCTATTGCCAATTGCATGATTTACTTTCTCTTTGGCAGAATTGATTCTACTTCTGAGTGTGGGCGAGGAATAACATGAACGGAAATAAGTTCTCCAACTCTTTGTGCCGCTGCCGCTCCAGCATCCGTAGCAGCTTTTACTGCTCCGACATCTCCCCGTACCATCACGGTTACATAACCACCGCCAATGACTTCTTTGCCTAATAATTCAACTTTTGCTGCTTTTACCATTGCGTCGGCAGCCTCAATCGCACCGACTAATCCTTTCGTTTCAACCATTCCGAGTGCGTCAAGTGTCATAAAAATGCTCCCAATTGTAAGTTTGTAATAATGTAAAATACTTGATTGAACCAAGAATGTCAATTAGTATAATCGAATATAAATTAATTTGGATTGAAATGCTAAATACCATAAGAATAATATTAATAAACTTTATCAGGTTTTTAATTGCAAATTAGAAATTAATTATGGGAGCATTTATAAACTCTGTAAATATTCCTCTAATATTATTGCCGCAGAATTTTGATCGATCAATCCTTTGTCTTGTCTTTTTTTCTTTTTAACAACTGATTCAATAATTCTTTTTTGAGCAATCACCGATGTAAACTCTTCATCCCAAATAATTACATCTGTATTGAAATTTTTTTCAATTTTATCTTTAAATGATAAAATAATATTTGCTAAGACTTTGTTTTTTTTTACATCGGGCATTCCTAAAATTACAAGGGATACTTTTTTTTCATTTATAATATTTTTAAAATTTATCCATAATTTTTTATCATTCGGAATTGTTTTGTACGCGTAAGCAAAAGTGTGTAGTGGATCAGTTAATGCAAGCCCAATTCTCTTTTTTCCGTAATCAACACCCAGTATTCGTTCTTCTATTATCAAGCTCCCTCAAACCTCTCAACTAAATAAATTCCTCTAACTTTTTTAAGTTTATCGATCAATCTGTTAAGATGCTCTAGATTATTTACATTTAACATTACGCTTCCTTCAAACATAGAATCGCCTGTATTTATATTGATTGATTTAATATTTGTGTTTTCAAACGATACTATTGCCTGGGCAATTTCATTTAATAATCCCGGACTGTCTTCTCCTTTAACCAAAATACCGGCTACAAAAGTTGATCGTTCAGACTGTGGCCATTGTACAGGGACTAACTTACTAGATTGATCATTAAAAATATTAATTAAATTAGCGCAAGTTTTTCTATGAACTTTTATTCCCTCTCCTATAGTTATATAGCCAATCACCTCATCGCCCGGAATCGGGCTGCAGCACTTTGCGTAAGAATAGAGCAAATCTATTTTTTTACCATCGACAAGAATACCACCTATATCTTTACGGGTAATATCAGCAAAATCATCAAATTCAAGTGATACATCTTTTTCTTCTACATTTTCTTTTTTCTGAAGTAAAATTTCATCAAGATTTATCCGGCCTTGTGCAATAGCGGTATAGAACTGTTTATGGTTCGCAAATTTAAGACCCGATGATATCTTAGAGATTTCACTCGGAGAAAATGAAAGTTTTAATTTTTTGGTTTTTTTATCCCATATTTCTTTCCCGTTATCAACAATTTTTTGTTCTTCTCTATTAATCCATCTTCGTATGTTTGATTTTGCTTTATGAGTTTTAACAAATTTTAGCCAGTTTTTATTTGGCTGTTGATTCTTAGATGTTATAATTTCAACCTGGTCTCCGCTTTTCAAAGTTGTATCAAGCGGAACAATCCTGCCATTTATTTTTGCCCCTATACAATGGTAGCCAACCTTGCTATGTATATCAAAAGCAAAATCCACAGTTGTAGATTTTATCGGAAGTCTTATTAAATCTCCTTTTGGAGTAAATGCATAAATTTCATCCTGATAAAGATTTAGTTTGAAGCTCTCTAATAAATCTTCTCTTGCTTCATTACCTCCGGTAGTTTCAAATATATCTCGTATCCAGCCAGCCCATTCTTCAAGATCTTTATTCGAGGCTGTTTTACTCTCTTTGTATTTCCAATGTGCTGCCACTCCTTTTTCGGCTATTTCATGCATCTGTTTTGTTCTTAACTGTACTTCTACTAATCTTCCTTCAGGTCCTACAACGGTTGTGTGAATTGATTGATAGTTATTAGTCTTTGGAATAGATATGTAATCCTTAAATCTATCGGGCACAGGAAGATAAACCTGGTTAACAATACCCAGCGTAGTATAACAATCATTTGTATTGTCGGTTTCAAGTATTATCCTCACAGCAAAAAGATCATAAATTTCTTCAAATGGTTTATTTCGCCGGATCATTTTTCGGTAGATGCTGTATAAATGTTTTGGTCTTCCACTTAATTCATGTTTAATGTTAGACTCTTCAAGTTTTTTCGTAATCGGTTCAGCAAATTTCTTTATAAACGATTCTCTCTCCTTTCTTTTACCTTTTACTTTTCTGGCAAGATCCTCGTAAGCATCTTTATTCAGGTACTTGAAAGATAGATCTTCAAGTTCCCATTTTACGCGACCAAGACCAAACCGATGAGCAAACGGAGCATAGATTTCAATTGTTTCCTGTGCAATGCGCCTTTGTTTGTCAGCTCTTACAAATTCAAGTGTTCGCATATTATGCAATCTATCAGCAAATTTTACTAATATAACTCTTACATCCCGAACCATTGAAAGAAGTAATTTCCTATAATTTTCAGCTTTAATTATCGTCTGCCCTTTGAACAGACCGCTTATTTTTGTCACTCCATCCACTATCTCTGATACTTCTTCATTAAACTCCCTGGCAAGTATTTCTATATTAAATTCCGTATCTTCAGCAACGTCGTGGAGAAGGGCACACACAATTGTTGTATCATCAAGAGGAAACTCGGTCGCAATTATTTGTGCTACAGCATAGGGATGTGTATAATATGGTTTACCGGAGGCACGCAAATCATTCTTATGCGCTTCAATTGAAAAAGAAAATGCCTTACTTATTAATTCTTCATTTACCTTCGGAAGATTTTTTTTACACACTTCCAGAAGATCAGTAAGCATCCTTTGCTGTTTTGGATTATTTAAACCCATTTTGTATAAAATTAATCGTTAAAATTGCAACTACAATTTAACTTTTTTATTTGTTTTGGAAAAGTCAGCTATACGTAGGAAATAACTTGGGGATTATTGAGTGAGTGAGATTTTTAATTTAATAACTCTTTCGAGGCGATTATGCAGTTTTGATAACTCAAAATCAGTAAAATTTTTAATATCAAGAATTTCATTGCATAATTCCAATGCATTTTCGTTCATACCAACTTTAGCATATTGCTGGGCTATTAAGTGTTTTAATACAATTTCGTTTATGTGATTTGTATCTCTTTCTTTAGGATAGGAATTAAGTATTTCATAATAGAGATCAACCGATTTTTTTGGATCTATATCCTCAAAAGCCCTTGCCAGTCCTCTTTTAAAATATCTTGATTTTGGAAATTCTTTTATTGCTTTTTCTCCCAGTGTAATTGCACTTTTAAAATCTTTTTGATCAATATAAATCCAGATCAACGAATAAATTGCAAGGTAAGAATTATATGATGCTAACTCTGCAGCCTTTCGTAACTTTTCTATTCCTATATCAATTTCATCTTTGTAGAATGGTAACCATTCCAAAAATTCTGTCTTCCTGCTTATCCAGTATTCATACGTTCCGATTGCGATGTAGGCTTCATAAAAATTATTATCTAAATTCAAGCAGTTTCCAAATGATGAGATTGAATTTATACCGGTAGAAAGTGCTGAAAACCATTTCTCGTTAATCGCATCATAATAAGCTGAATAACCCTCTGCCAGGGCATAAAGATAATTATACCATAAATTATCTTCATCTGAATCAAGAAGATCCCCAGCTGTTTTTTTTGCTTTCTCCAGCTTACTTTCAATATACTCCGATTCATATTGCTCAGCATAATCGTATGCTTCGGCAATTTTACAGGCAGCCAAATAAATATTACTAAATGGCAATTCCGGATATTGTTTCCCGAGTTGAATAAAATTTTGTTCTGCTTTGATGTAATTCTGTTCTATAATATTCCGGATTCCCAACTTTAAAAGAGAATCGACTTGCTGGTTTGGATACACCTGAGCAAAAAGAAAATTAATTGGGAAGAATGAAAAGAATAAAATAAATAAACTACATTGTACCAAACGTTCGGTCTCCTGCATCACCTAAACCGGGAAGTATGTACCCATTCTCGTTCAATTCTCTATCTAATGCGGCTCCAAATATTTTTACTTCGGGATGGTCTTCTTTAATTTTGGTTATGCCTTCAGGTGAGGCAACAATGCACGCAAAGATTATATTTTTTGCACCACGTTTTTTTAAAAAAGAGATTGCCGCAGATGCGCTTCCGCCTGTGGCAAGCATAGGATCAACTAAAATAATTTCGTGCTCCACTAAATTCCCCGGTGTTTTGTAATAATATTCAACGGGTTTAAGAGTTTTTTCATCACGCTCCAGGCCAATGTGTCCTACTTTTGCATCTGGCATTACCTGCAAAAAACCATTAACCATCCCCAACCCGGCACGCAGCACCGGTACAATAACAACCTCTTGCGCTAATTTAAACCCTTTTGTTTTTTCCAGAGGTGTTTCAACTTCAACTTCAATAAGCGAAAGATTTGTACTCAGATTTACGGCAATAATATTTGCTACTCTTGAAATAGCAGCCCTAAAAGATTCGCAATCAGTTTGAACATCTCTTATAACTGTAATATCTTTCTTTACCAAAGGATGATCAATTAAATTGAAATTGGAATATTCTTGATGCATTCTTACTTCTCTATTTTTTTAATTTAGCAATTGCTTTTCTTCCAAGCACTGATAATAAATTAACAAACGGTGAAAGCGGAGGTGTATAATTATAACTTACCTTTGTAAGGAAATCAATTTGCTGTCCGGAATATATTGCAGAGGAAATTAAATCAGCAAAACCGGAGACTTCTTTCCCACCGTAGAAAGATGCACCGAGAATTTTTTTATTATCAATATCAAAAATTAATTTTCCGTAAACAGGTTTACTTTCAGGCATCACTTTTATAAGATTAGGAACTTCTGCATCAACATATACCGTATTAAATCTGCTGTTAGCGGCTTCAATACTATTTAGACCAACCGAGGCAAAATATTTATCGAATATTTTTACACTTACATTTTTAACTATTGGTTCGGCGTTAACATTGCCACCAGCTGCATTTTCGCCAGCAATATGGCCAAAGGAATGAGCATAAGTTGCAAATGGAAAATAATCCGGTTTTCCTGTAACTACATTTGTAAATTCCATGTTATCTCCCGCAGCAAAAATATTTCTATCCGAGGTTTTTAGTTTTTTATCGACTTTAATTCCTCCAAATTTACCGATCTCTAATTTTGCCTTTTTAGCTAAGATATTATTTGGTGTTATTCCAACTGTTGAAAGTACCAGTTCCGCTTGCAGCATATCATCATCACATTTAATTGAGACTACCTTATCATCGTCAATATATGGTTCCACATTTTTAGATTTACCCATAAATCGAATCGAATAATTTTCTAAATCAGCCAGAATTCTATTACTTATTTCATATTCTACAAAAGGAAGCGGCAAAGATTCTTTTTCGATTAGCGTAATATCAACTTTGTTTTTATAAAGTGCTTCTGTAGCTTCAAGTCCAATGTATCCCGAACCAATAACTATTGCGGTTTGAACAGAATTGTTCTTCAGATAGCTTTCTACTTTAATAAGATCATCAATATTTTTTAAATGGAATACATTTTTTAATTCTTTGGAGAATCCAGTTAAGGTTTTTGATTGTGAACCCGTTGTAAGAATCAAAGAATCATACTGAAATTCGGATATTGTATCAGACTGTATATCACGAACAGTTATGGTTTTTAATTTCCTATCAATTTGTTCTACAAAGTGATTAACAAAAACCCGGACGCCTTTTTTATTCAGAAACGATCCCGCTGAATAGTAAACTATATCATCATAATTACTAATATCGCCGGAAAGCACATAGGGAATTTCGCAGGTTCCGGTTGAAATAAAATTACCGGCTTCAAATAATATTACATTTGCATTAGGGTTATATCTTTTTGCTTTTGCTGCGGCGGCCGGACCTGCAGCACTTCCACCTACCACCAAAATTTTTACGGGTCTTTTCATTTCTCTCTAAAGCTTAAAGTCATCGGGACACCTTTAAAATCGTAATACCTTCTAATAAGATTTTCCAGATAGCGTTTGTAATTATCAGCAACGTGTTTAGGGTAGTTACAAAAGAATGCAAAGATAGGATAGTTATCTCCAAACTGTGTAATGTATTTTATTTTAACTTCTCTTCCTGATTTTGTTGCCGGTGGGGGATGCTTTTGAATTTCGGGTAAAAGATCTTTATTCAGTTTAGTAGTAGAAATTTTATTGCTTCTTTTTAGAGAAACACTATTACAAATATCAATTAGTTTAAATATGCGCTGTTTTGTTAATGCAGAAATAAAAATTATTTCGGCATAATTTATTGCACCTAGTTTATCAGTCATTTCCTGCTTGTACTTATTAGCTGAGTTTACATTCTTTGTTACAAGATCCCACTTGTTTACCGCAATGATCAATCCTTTCTTCCATCTTTCAACTTCATTAATAATTTTTTGATCCTGTTTTTCCAGACCAATTTGTGCATCAATCATTACAACAGCAACATCACAATCGCCTATAGCTTTTAGTGTACGTATGTTTGAGTAAAACTCTATGCTCTCCTGAACTCTCTTTTTTTTGCGAAGACCAGCAGTATCAATGAGGATTATTTCTTCACCATAATATTTAAGAACTGAATTGATACTGTCCCGCGTTGTTCCGGGAATATCCGTTACGATAATCCTGTCTTTACCTAACAACGAATTTACCAAAGATGATTTACCCACATTTGGTCTTCCAATTATTGCAATCTTAAGCCGTGAATCTTTTTCTTCCTCAATCGATTCTTCAAAATTTGAAGTTACTTCATCAAGCAGATCACCAACTTTTCTTCCACCCAGGGATGAAATATCAAAAACTTTGTCTGTAGCCAGCTTATAAAACTCTGCCATACCTAGCTCATGTTTTTCCGAATCGACTTTATTAATCAGCAAGTAAAAATCTTTCCCGGAATTACGAAGCATATTTGCAATTTCCGTATCAATAGGATTTATTCCAGTTTTAACATCAACCATAAAAAGTATTACATCAGCCTCTAAAATTGCAATCTCAACTTGCTCCCGAATGGCTTTTTCAAATATATCTTCAGATGCAGGTACATAGCCGCCTGTGTCAATCAAAATAAAATTCTTGCCTGCCCATTCCGATTCACCATAATTTCTATCGCGTGTAACGCCGCTGCTATCATCAACAATCGCTCCCCTCCTACCAATCAGCCTGTTGTAAAATGTTGATTTACCTACATTGGGGCGGCCCACTATTACCACTAATGGAGTTTTCATATAAACAAAATAATGATTCTCTGAGAAGAAAAGAAAAAAGTAGTGAGCCTGGATCAATTAATTCCAGATCTAATTTTCTGGGTAGTTTAAAAATTGTAACTGATATTTAAGGTCGGAACTAATTCAATTCTATCAGCAAGCTGAATATTTTGTACCCTCATATTTATTGCAAGATTTTTATTATAAGTTGATGCAGACCAAACAGCATCAATAGCGCTTAAAAGATGGTTGATATAAAGTCCTATCACAGCTTTTGAAGCAACGTTATAAGCATCGTTCGCATCTCCGCGCATTTTTGAGTAGTCTAACATTATCTGCGGGACATCGCGAAAACCATCTGTTGCCGGATCAAAAGTTATCCATCCTGAACTGTATTGATTATACTTTCCTATCAATTCGTAATATTGCTGCTCACCGTAAGGAGGTAATTTATGAGAGAACCCTCTTTCACAAAAGTTTATCTCATTCCAATTTTCTATCCTTTCCCAGGGGGGAAGATTTGGATCACCTGTAATATTAATATTACATCCTTCAGGTATCCCTAATTCATTTTTGTGATCATTTAAATAATTTGAATATTTAACTACACTCCAATTATTATCGGCAAATGCTTGAAATTCCGCAGTTTGATCATCTCCCTTATTATCATATACAACTGCAGTTGTAATCAGAGCTGCTTCTACTGCAAAAAATATTGCCGCTTTAATGTATTCACCAACATAGAACTCACCAGAACCGGGTAGAACAGCTGACATCACTCCTGCCAGCAGAGGAGACTTTTTATCAGGAATATCATCAAATGCAAATACAGGCTGGCTGCTATCATAACGATTAAAAGCTAATTTTGAATCAGCGAGAAGATTTCCCGTCAAAACGAAATCTTCCTGTTTAATGTCTTGTGCCGGGCTAAAAGATACAATTGAAAATGTTAAAATGCAGAGATAAAAAAATATACTTTTCATTAATGATCTACCTTTAGATTATCAAAATTTTAAATTGCTTCCGTTGTTTACGATATCAAAGCCAAAAAGAATTCCGCCATAGAATCTGAACTCTTTTCCGTAGGTAATAATTTCATTATTAACAATTCTCTGAAACTGATCGAAACCGTAAGAAGCATTAAAGAATAAAGCTGTTGGGAACAGATAATACGAATTCATATGGATTCTAAGTTCGGCGCCAATGCCTTTTTTAGTACCTTCAAATTTAAATGAGTCTCCAGTCCAGGCATTTCCCACATCAAAATTTATCGATAAGAATATTTTATCCAAATAAAGATGACCGAATCTTGCATCGATATTGCGTGCTAACGGAAATCTGTATGCTAAATGGATCCATGCTATTTCATTACCTTCTACAGCATAGAATGGGTAAGCTTTCATACCAACCAAACCGCCCAAATAAAAATTGAAGAATGAGGGCATTTCCGGTCCTAAAATAGAACCCGCTCGTATCTGCGCTGTTAAAGTATGATGTGACCAGAGTGAGAAATAAAACCTTGTGTTTAGTTCTAATCTATGAAAATTGAATAGCCCGAATTTTGGTTTAAGCAATCCGTCTTCAATAATAAACTCACCTTTCTCGTTAAACTCATTCCACTCATAATCATAGATAAACTCAAACGAAAAGCCTACAGGGTTTATATCTCTGTCTTTTGTTGGTACTATAGATGACCAATTATACTTCACTCTAAAATCTCTACCGATAAAATAAGTATCATCTGTTGTTGGGAAAAGAATGGGATCTCCAGGTGTTGGGATAATAAAGCTTCCTAATGTTGCAGTGTATTTGCTGAAAATAAAACGGAGTTCAATATTTTGAAAACGATTAATAATCCTATGTCTGGCAACAAAATCAAACTCAAAAAGGTTGTAAGTAACATCGGTTGGAATTGTCAAATCATACTTAACTTCACCATCTACTGTATCTGCTCCAAAGAAAACATTAACATCTGCAGTACGACTAACACTGTATAATTCTACAGCTAACTGCGGATTTATTCCAATTAAGTTTAGAAGAGGCAGCTTGTTCCTGTAATCAAAAATAAAAAATAAATCTCTTTCGAGCCGGGCATTAATATCAGCTCCGGCAAAAAATGAATACCGGTTAAGCATATCTGTTGATGTTACATAAAATCCCGGTTTAATCCTTTGAAGAAAATTATTTGCAAGTGTATAATTATCAACTCTGATATATGGAAAAATAGTAAGACTTGAAAACGCTCCCGAATATTTTTCTTCATCAAAGTTATCAACGTTATAATCATTATAGTTTCGTAAAGAATCAACATTATAATTTTGCATATCACCGTTTGGATTATTTATACCAAGAGGCGGATCAACCTTCCATACATAGGAATTATCATCAGTTACTTTTTCCTGATTCTCATTATCGATACGGAATATTTTATATCCCGTTGATGTATAACCGGCGTAAACAATATCACCGTTTTCATTTACATCAGGCATAAAAGCACCGCCAAGTACATTTGTTAACTGCTTCTTCGTTCCGGAAGTAATATCGAGCATGTAAATGTTAAAGATTCCTGTTTCATCCGACGCATAAATAAGATTGCCCTTTGCATCAAAAACCGGATGTCTTTCATCTTTATCCGTTGTTAGAACAAACTCAACTTTACCACCATTAACATTTACTTTTGCAATGTCTCGTGTATTACCATAGGAATAATCAAATATTATAAAGGAATCATCGGTTGAGAATTTTGGATTGTAAACCTGTTCGCCGTTTTCGTAAAATGTTATTTGTTTAAAGTTTTTACCATCAACATCAATTAAGCCAAGATTATTTGTTCCATCCTTTTGAAAAAGAAAAACTATCTTCTGTCCGTCGTTAGACACAGAAGGTTGATTGGCTCTTAAATTTTTAGTTAGCCTCTTTTCTTTCTTCTTATCAAAATCATACATATAAATATCGTGGACATTATACCAGTGAGGATTATTTTCTGTTAATCTTGAATAAATTAACTTATTCTCACCGGAAATCCAGTCATACGTAGAACGAATTGCTGGTATCAAACTTCTACTTTTTTTTGTTTCAACATCGTATTCATATATGTTTGATAATCTAAAATAATCAGCAGACTTATTTGATACATATAATATTTTCTTTCCATCGGGTGAGAAAGATGGATAAAAATTACCAAATCCAACATCGGCAATAGTTTCACCTACAACAAGATTTGAAAGAACAGGTTCAGATCTTTTCTTATAGTCATCGGTTATATATTCTTTCCATTCATTATAAACCTGGCTACCATCCTTTCCAATTGCTTCCTCAAACGCAGCATCTATCGTAAAATTTTCTAAATTACTCAGGGCAAAGTTTATCTCTCTTAGTTTATCTTCGCCATATTTTTGCGAGATATACCTGGTTAAAGCAAAACCGGAATTGTAAACAGATTCATTGCCAAGACTCGTTTTACCAAATACTCCCATTTGATTCCAGGATAACATGTTCCCTTCCAGCGCATACGAACGAAGAATCATATCGCGGTGAGAATCCCAATTATCGTAATTAAATTCAGACCGCATATATTGTGCAGTACCTTCAGCAAACCAGGCTGGAACATTTATGGTTGCAAGCGGATAAGAGACAACTACATTAGGATAGCCAATTAAAATATCAGGTCGTCTCTCATCATCATAATTAAGCCACTGTAAAAATGCAATCGGTACAGTGCGGGTTGTTTTCATCGATGCCTGTATCTGTACCATGTGAGTAAATTCATGCGAGATTACATTACGCAGCCAGTTATGTGTACCTCTAAGATCATAATCCAGTGCGCTTGTCCAAATCTCTATTTTATTATCGAAGAAATAAGTTACACCGTTCGAGTAATCATCAATATCTTTAATTACAAAATGAACCACATCCGGTTCATATTGGTAAAGCGATGTAATCGGACCCCATATTTCATCAGCAATTTTAGCCACAACTTCGGCAGTGCGTTTTGCTTCTGCATGATAATGAACTTCGATGTGCTCACCTTTAATTGTGAACCAATCCAATTCGGGATGAAATTCTGTAAACTGTGCAAAAACATTTACATTGAGACCAAAAAACAGGAAAAGAAAAAAATATTTATTCATTCTCTGGTATTAAATTATCAGGAAGACATTTAGAATGGTAGAATTTTTATCATAAAAAGAAATAGCGTCCCTCGAACATATTTTAGATTTTTATTTTACAACCGCAATTTTTATTATCGCAAACTCTGATTTACCACTGCTGCTTACAGCTTCTATTCTTGCAAGATAAACACCACTCTGAATATTTGAGACACTCCAAACGGTTTCATTATCCATTCCTCCCTGGGCATTATCATTTAATTCATCAACAAAATCACCCGCAAGATCAAATATTTTAATATTTATTTTTGAATCTTCATCAACATAGTATCGTATGTTTGTCTCTCCCTCATAAACCGGATTAGGATAATTATAAGCCCTACTTGTTGGGAAGAATTCATTTATCCTGTTTGTATTTTTTGCTGCAGGAATGAATGAAGTATTTTGAGGATTACCAAATTCTTCAGACCAATAAAGTTTACCCTCAACAGAACTAATGGACCAGGCAGATAAAACGTTCTGATCATTTAGGACTGCTAAATTTGTTTTACCATTTGCATTGTATAAAACCGGAGTAACAGGTACACCTGAACCAACTGAGATTGGAAATCCCGGTACAATTTTTCCTGTTCCGCCATCAATTGCAAAAATTCTTCCGTCTTTTGTGATACTTATAATTTCAGATTTACTGTCTCCTTCAAAATCTGCAGTGAGCGGCGTACCAGCAAATCCAATTCCTCTCGGATCAGCGAATGGAAAATTATCCGCCATCGCACCGGTTAAATTGTAGACTTCAATATTTTCACCATCATTTACTATTATATAATTATTTCCATCCTGTTTTAAATCAGCTAATGCAAATGATTTTATATTTCCTCCTGTAATTAGTTCGAATTTACTAATAATCTCACTTCTTCGAATTACATAAAACTTTTGTGCATCCGTTAGTATAACCGAAACATATTCCCAAGATTCATCTTTAGTAACGGCTAAATCAAGTGGCAATTCATCAACAAATTCGATGTTTCCATCAGTATTTGTGTACAGATGAGTCTGCGGAGTTATTTCTATGGTCATACGAGCTATCGAAGCAATGAAAGAATCATCTACTGAAAATTTCTGAATTAAGTGGCTAATACTTATTTCAGTACTATTGATTCTTTGTGGTGGTGTTGAGGGGAAAGAAGCTAATGAGTATGTTAATATTTTGCCCCGTGCAGTACCAATAATTAATTGTTTTTCCCCGCTGCTTAGAGTATTTATAACAGGTGCAGTAGAAATCCAGTCACCGACACTCACTTTACCTGCAAATACAAGTGATCCATCTGTTATTCTAAAAGTTATTGATGAATCAATAACCCCATAAATATGTTGTATATCTGATATTACGATGAGTGCTGTTTTAAAAATTGAAAACCCGAGACCTCTCTTAAGAATTCGATTTTGATCAGCTATAATTAAGTTCGAATCAACAACAATATAGAAATGATTACTGTTATCGTATTGTAGGACTGAAAATGACTTGATCTCTCCATCCAAATTTAGGTTTGTGGAAAACAATGGTTTTATAATAGAATCCCCAAACTCAACCTTAAAACTCATCCGGTTGCTAATCTCAGAGAAATCCTTAATTGTAACTAGGCTGTTTGCGCCGCTGTTTGTTAAAGTATTAGGACGCGTATCTTTTGAAAATCTATTTTGAAAAAACTTTGCAGGATTGGAAGCATGCCATAAATCTTCTTCAGTTCCTTCACCAATTACTTGATCTCCAAAAATTGAAATGAAGGTCTCACCAATATCCTGTATTCCATCTGCCTCTTCAACATCAACACCTCTTCGCTTTTTATCTGTGTTGACTTTGTTTTCAGCAATCTTTTCGTTAATTACATTTTCATCAATGTGCCAGATTAAAATCCCATTTCCCGGTACAGCCCAATCAAATTCATCAACATCTATTATTACACCCGCAAGTGATTCAACATCAAAACTGAGATAGCCCGTTGTATCTTTTGTAAATGTTTTTGTAAAAACTGTTCCATCAACTTTATAAGTTACAGTAGAGCCATCATTATTTGCATCGCGTGCTCTGTTTTCAATTAAGAAATATTCGGAAGAATTAATTGGCACTTTAAGTATTACTGTATCACTTATCCCTGCTGCTAAATTTGTTACTAACGATACATCAGCATTTTCAAGTGAAACAATAGTCGGTTCTGCCCATCCCAAATAAATTTTAGACCAGGGAGAAGGTTCGGGTGGAAACGTACCGAGGAAGGCAAAGATACCCTGTCCATCCATCAAGCCAAATCTGCCAATAGCACTTAAACCAGTTTCAGTATCAAACAGATCAGGTAAACCAAGATGGCTGCCAACACTTGCACACAATAATCCGTTTATGGTTATTTCAAAAAGAAATGTACCGGAAATTGTTTCTAATTCCCTGCTTTCAGTTTCAGGCATTATCATAGTATTGGTTATTTTAAAACTATCATCTGAAACAGGAATGCCTTCAAAATCATCACCATAAATTTCTTTAAAAGATTTTTCGCCTAAATATACTGAAGGCAGGTCTCTTTCATTTCCGATACTCCCGGGAAGAGAAATATCTCTGCCAACACCGGCATGAAAAATTGTAAAAAGATCGAAAGCACTAAAATTAAATCCGGGGTATAACTGATCGGCGAGAGTCCATGCTTCAACAGCAAAATCTCCGGTTGGAGTAAAGTCATCCGAACCCGGAGATGGAGAATAATTCCTCATAGTTTGCGAAACTGAGAATGTATCAGGTAAAACAGTAAACTCGATGTGCAAATTATTTTTAGATATTTTCTTAAAATAATTTTTTACGAAGAGAAGATGATCCTCAAAGTAAGATTGATTATGCGGTAACGGATCTAAAATGGAATTGCCGTAATCTGTAGAGTATATTGTACCAAACTTGCCGTTGCCGGATGTGGTTCCGTCTCTGTCTTCCTGGAAGTTAACCATTATTGCTAAAATTCTTACCGTATCTTTAATATCTGAACTAACATTATTTGAATTTGAGCTGCTTAGGTGAACAGTAAAAGATTGGGCAGATAAACCTGCCTGTCCGGCAGGCAGGCTGCCCAAGCTTAATACCACAATAAAAACAGAAAGGAATTTATTTAGCATTAAAATTAGATGCCTCTGGGAAATCCTCTAATTTGGTCAGGAATACCCCCCCAGCCAATTAAAACAGAAAATCTTAATGTATCGGAGAGAGGATGATTTTCACCGCCTTCAAACACTGAGGTAGTAATATAACTGAAATCAAAACCGTAAATATCATATCGTATTCCGGCACCAAAAGTTAAAAATTTTCTGTTGCCAAATGATGGATCTTCATAGAAGAAACCGGTTCTAAGTGCAAAAAGAAAGTCACCCGGTATACCGTACCAGTACTCCAGCCCCATCGATGTAACAATATCCCTTATTTCTTCACTAAAGGACTGATCAGTCCAGGAAGTAAAAATTGCTTCATAAAAGTCATCCGATTGCGTAGTACTTGTAGAATCCTTATTGCGGCTCACTAATAACTTACTAAAATCCAAAGTATATACAAGTGAATTAAATTCATCACTTACGAGCTGAAAAGCAAAACCCAATCTAAAATTTGTTGGAATAGGATCTGCTTGTGCCTGATCTATATAAGATATTTTTGGACCAAGATTGCTAAGGTTCGCACCAACACTAAACTTGTTGCCAAATTCGGCACCAAAAATATTTAAGGATGAAGGTCGCCACATTCCTGCAATATCAAAACTAACCGAAGTAGCTGTTCCGGAACCTTGTTCCACACCCACTGGTTTATCGGCAAGCTTGCTATAGATTAAACGAAAATTGAAACCAATTCCCCAATCGACACCAAGTTTAGTTGCATAGCCAAGGGTTAAAGCTGCATCAAAAGAGCGAAATGTGCCAATGGGATCCGGACTTTCTTCACTCGTACGAACAAATTCGCCAAAATTCATATAGGTTATACTTGCAGTAACACTTCCATTTAAATCCTCAACATAACCACGATATGTTAAATAATCGTAGAATAAATCTAAATTAAATTGCGGGAGCCAGTTACTGTGCGTGATACTTACTTCAGTTCCCGACAGGAATGCAATTCCAGCAGGATTCCAGAAAATAGCAGCAGAGTTATCAGCTAACCCAGTACCTGATTCACCAAGACCACCTGCACGTGAATCCGGAGCTAAAAGCAAAAATGGTACGGCAGCTTCGCCTTGCGCATAGTTTACTTTTGGCAGCCCAATCATTATAACACTGACCATCAATATCATAAGAAAAGTTTTCATCTTGTTTTTCCTCCAAGGAAATTTTATTTCAAGCTTTTTCATTTTATCACCCGGTTTAATTTATAAATATAAAAAAATTATTTATTTAAATTGCTTATATAAAGTGCAAACATTTATCTTATTACTGCCATTTTACCAAGTACACTTTTACTGAAATCTCCATCAACAGTTCTTACATTAATTTTATAAAGGTAAGTTCCGTTGGCAAGATTATCGCCGTCTTCATCTCTGCCATCCCAATCAATCTTAACAAATTTCTGATCGATATTTTCAGTATTAATTTCTTTAATCAATCTGCCTGCAATTGTATAAATTTTTACACGAACATCAATCGTTTTATTTAAATTATGCTGGAATGTAAAGGTAGTTTGGGATTTGAATGGATTAGGATAATTATAAACATCCCTGATAACCAGTTGATCATCACTAACAACAGAGAAGAATGCAGATTCGCTGGAAAAATTATTAAATACGTCCCATGCCTTTACAAGCAGGTTATAATCACCTTCTTCCATTTTAGTAAACTTAAAGTTTATTTCTCCGGCTTTACCACCGGCATCTAATTCACCTTTAAAGTAGTTTGTAAAATCAATGGGATTTGAATTATCGTCATTAAGAATTCCTTCTAACTTATGCCCGACACCTGTGCCTGTTGTATTTAGTCCCGTTTCATCGGAGAGTTTAACTATTAA
Organism: Bacteroidota bacterium; assembly: GCA_022562275.1. GTDB lineage: Bacteria > Bacteroidota > Ignavibacteria > Ignavibacteriales > Ignavibacteriaceae > BMS3ABIN03. Next base: position 23,168 of record JADFPP010000017.1, on the reverse strand, counting down.
ATTTGGTTCCGGACCAACTAAAAAAGCATTGTCAAATTTTGCATCATCAAAAAATATTTCTATCTCGGGTCCTTCATCATCATTAATTGCAGTTGTATCAGTACCGCCAACAATTATATTTTTTGTGAAAGCAAGTCCGTCTGAATTGTCGTCGAAAAAATAAAAAATAACTTTTCCATTTTTATTTTCGTATGAAATATCCTTAGGCACAACAAAACTTGTTGAAAACTCACCATTGTTTACTGATACACTGCCTCTGAATATGACGCCGCCCTGAATTACCATTGGAAAATCACCTATTTGTTCCAGCAGTTTAATCCGTTCAGAATCAAATACAGTTAAAATGCCTTCACCATTAAAATCCACCCACTTTTCATTTCGCAGTGTTAGAATTGTTCCTGCTATTTCAGTTCTGCTAAGCGCCTTGATCTGAACATCTGCAATTAACGGGAGACCATTAATAGAATCAACTTTACCTTCATATTGCGGAACCTTTAATCTTACCACGGGATCACCAAAGAGATGATATTTTTTATCATTAATTCCGTTAAAGGCTTGTCTTGTATTAAAATAGCTTGCTCCCATCGTTCTTATAAGATTTAATGTGTCCCTTGGTGCGGCTAACAAATCAATTAAAAATTGATAGTTCAGAAGATGATTTAAACTGGAGAATACTAACCTGGCTGAACTAAATCCACCTATAGCACCTGAATTTCTAAGAAAGAGTAACTCCTCCATACCACTCTCAAAATTAGGAATGTCGTAATAAGCAAAATCACAGGTTGCTGCTACAAGAAAAAAATATTCACTATTATGTAACTGCGGAATGGTAACACTTTTTTCAAAGACTACTTCGTGAGCCCATAATTCCGGACTTCCATGCCCAATATAATTAACAAGTAATGTTCCGTTATTAATAGTATTAATTATTTCTTCATTTACCTGGGGTTTTCTTCGTCCGGCACCGGTTATTACAACCGGGTAATCGGCGAGATAGATTTTTTTAAGATCAAAAGATTTTGGAAGCTTCTGGTTTGCAATCACTTCGGTTGGGCGAGTATGTTCAGCTGGTGGGTCTGATCCTCTAGTCTTTTTATCATCATCAGCAACTAATGTTATAAGATTTCGCCATAATCCTTTTTTGCTGTTCAATTCATAATCTATAACTTTAGTAATATAATTATTGGCTTCAGTTATATTGCTTGCGGTAAGCCTTCCGGGTGCTAAATCTATAAATCCGCCAATTCCATCAACGTTAAAAAAGTAATCATCACTCGTAAACGAAGTCAACAAATTCATTGATTCTTTCGTCTGCCACGTTGGAATAAAATTATCGTTAAATCCTGCAATATTTCTATAGTCGAAAGTTCCCTTGCCGAGTAATAAAACATATACCGGCTTAATCTGCCAATTATCGTAGGCATATTTTATAAAATCACGAATAGCAGTTACATCAAGAATTCCACTTGAAAATTCATTGTATATTTCATCAACATCTATAACAATAGTAGAGATAGGAACCGGGGCATCATTTTCTCTATAATTTTTCAATCTGTTTGCCGCTTCAAAAAATATTTTTGGAGCAATAATTATATATTTAGCACCATCCTGTATTCCTCTTAAATTAGAGTTACTTACTGAAACTGGATTAACCGGAGCCAGATAATTACCATTTCCAATAGCTATGTATTTGGAAACATTGCCTTCAGATTCTGAAATTCGAAATTTGATATCTCCGCCGCTTAGCTGTACAGGATTGGTTATTATTAGAACATTTGAATAATCAGTGACATCAAATACTTCGATATTCGTTGAGGTAAAACCATTTAAGGAATATTCAATTATTGCTGTAGTATCCTTCGCAAAAAACAAGATATTATTATTAAAAGCCTTTAAATCCCTTGAATAAGAAATTTCAAAATAATCTAAATACCCTACTGTGGTAACAGATGTTGGAATTATACTAAATTTCAGTACACTCCTATTATCGGGCAGAGTGTTAGTAAATACAGAGTTCATGGTATAGGTACGTCCAGCCGTATACCGGGTATTTCCGTATCCGTTTAATATCCCATTAAAAATTAAAGAGTTATTTTCTGAAACCTGAAGTGTAAAATTTCCTGATGAACCATTAGCAAATCTGAATTTGTAGTTAATTGGTACTGAAGACAATCTACCATTAAGGGTGTTTAGGTAACTTCGCGAAATGATTGCCTGGGAAAAATCGTCTCCATAATAATCTCTACCCGATTTACCAATATTTATTTTATCCTCTTCAAAATCTGCAAATGCTAAAGAACTATTTTGATTGTATTGGGGTGTTGTATTCAATCCCCCTTTATCCTGAATTCGTTTACCGTTAACTCCACCATAAGTTATCCAATAATAATTGTGATCCGAGTAAGTATGACGAAAACGTTCAATTTCTCCTAAGTCTTTATCATAATCCCAAAAGCTTGAACCTCTGCCGTAAAATATTATGTAATCTCCCTGATCAAATTTACCATCACTTTCTCCTATTATTTTAATTGCATTTTCCACCAGATCAACCGGGCGTGGATCCAACAAATTTTCAGATAAAGTTTTACCGCCGTTATTATAGATTTTTATTGTTCGCGGATCTATCGCAGCCGGGTTAAATCCTGCCGAGGACAGAAAGTTAAAATCTAATTTATAGATACCTTCATCAGGTGCTTCAAATTTTACCCAATCACCGGTTGATAAAACGCTATTTTGAGGAGTTACCTTATTCAATAGTTTCCTTTTTTTCTGCCAGAATCTTGCAACATCATAATTAATAAATGCTGCACTAAGTAATTCATCATATGGTTGAGCAGAAATTGTTCCACCTTTAGAATATGTAATTCGGAATATTATACGTTTATATAACCTTATTTTCTGAGCAGATGGATCAAATTTTACCGGAAGAATTTTAATGATTTGATTATTTATTCCCCTGGTTATTCCAAAACCTCCAAAAAGGACTAATTCGGGATTATCTACGTAATTGAAATACTCTTCACCAACTTTATATTCATATTTGTAGAGAAATTCATCTTCAACAAATTCAGGTATTGGTAAAACTAAACCGTTAAGTTCTATATACTGAGTTTTTAATACTTCTATTGTGTTTCCAAATTCAGACGGAACACCAATATTTATTTTTCTTTCAGGAATTGCAGGGACACCCCAAACTTCCGGATTAGGAATGGAGCCAAAATTTAGAATGATGTTCCTAAAAGTCTGATTATCAACTTTTTTTATGGATGTATCGATATATTCAGGCAAATATTCAAAAACAATAGAATTCTGATCGGAGGCAAGAATTCGCAGATCATTCTGAGGATAGGCAGCTATCGAAAGAATAAAGAGTAATATATAGATTTTGCTCTTCAATGTCCTGAACTTAAGCAAGAAAAATAATACCGTTATTAAGTTATTTCAAGAATTTATTTTTCAGAAAAATATCAGTAGCAAATGGTCTGTTATCGTACTCCTTATTTATTGTTCCAAATTTATACAACTAATGGTTAATTAGTCAAGTCAATTATGCAAAATACTGCTTATTTACTCCATATTGTATTCACGCTAAACCTAACAAACAAATTAGTAAAACAGTATCTTCATTTAAGATTTTCTTCCCTGTATTGATAAGAACCATTATACACTCACCAATACCTAACAAATTTAATGCCTTTTATTTATTACTGACAATTTTATTTTAATCACTTAAATCAGGAAAATTTAACTCAAGTTAAGAAATAAAGTAACACTTGAATGGAATTATGGTGGTATTAACACCAAAAGAATTTTATTATTTAGATTCCTTTACACTTTATATACATCACTGTTTTGGTCTTTTAGATAAACATTTTCTGCTGCTTCACGATACAATTTATAAACCAAGTGCTTCTTTATTTTTCCTCATCGCAATAATGCAAAACTCAATGTGCTCTTCCAAAGGAATTCCCAATTCTTCTGTCCCCTTTTGTATATCTTCCCTGCTAACGGATCGTGCAAAAGCTTTATCCTTTAGTTTCTTTTTAACCGATCTTACTTCAACTTCATCCACTGTTTTAGATGGTCGAACATAAGTTACTGCCGTGATGAATCCCGCTAATTCATCACAGGCATAGAGCACCTTTTCAAGTAAAGTATCTCTTTGAACACCTGAATAATTAGCATGAGATAGTATTGCCTTTCTGAACAGTTCATCGAAACCTCTTTCCTTGAGTATCTCTGATCCTTTAAATGGGTGTTCTGCTTCTGTAGGAAACATCTCATAATCGAAGTCATGAAGCAAAGCCACGTTTCCCCAAAACACTTCGTCTTCATCAAATTTTTGTGCATATGCACGAACACAAGTCTCAACCGCGAGAGCGTGTTTAATTAATCCGATGCCTTTTGTGTATTCATTTAATATTTCCCAGCAAGCTTCACGGTTTCTCGTTATATCACTCATAAAAACTCCAGTTAAAAATTATTTATTTTCTAATTTAAATCCCGGGCATAGATCAGCCAAAAAACATTCCCCACATTTAGGACTGCGTGCAATACAAATTAATCTGCCGTGAGTAGCAAGCCAGTGAGAAGAATTAACCCAATCTTTTTTTAAGAATAACTCTTTTAATCTTTTTTCAATTTTTTCCGGCTTGTTAGATTTGATAAAACCTAATAAATTCGATAATCTCAATACATGAGTATCAACAGCAATAGCCGGGATTCCAAATGCATTCCCTGCAACTACTGATGCGGTTTTTCTTCCAACACCTTGAAGTGAAGTCAGTTCGTCAAAATCTTCCGGTACATTTCCATCGTGCTTAGCTAGTAATTGCCTACAGCAGCTTTTTATGTTTTTTGCTTTTTGCCTGTAGAACCCGGTAGAGAAAATATCCTTTTCCAATTCGGAGTTGCTAACTTTTATGTAATCTTCCGGTTTTTTGTATTTTTTAAATAGAGACTTTGTAACAATATTTACTCTTCGGTCGGTACACTGTGCAGAAAGCATAGTAGATATTAACAATTGAAATGGCGTTTGGTAATCTAAACCGGGCTTAACTCCGGGATAAGCATTTTTAAGTCTTTTGATAATTTCTTTTGCTCTTAGAATTTCATTATTTTCACTCATACCTATGGAATCTCTTATCCTTTATTATTAATCTTTCAACCGGTTTATCTTCAATAATATGTTTTTGAATAATTTCTTCAATATCATTTTCAGTAACACCTCCATACCAGGTTTGATCGGGATAAACTAAAACTGTTATACCGTATTCACAAGCATCAAGACATCCTGCAGCATTCGCTCTTACAGAAGCGTTTAATCCTAATTCTCTCAATCGTTTTTTAAATAGCTGGCGTAATTCTTTGCTGCCTTTTTCCGAACAGCAACCCTGGGGATCATTTTTCGGTCTTACATTCTCGCAAATAAAAATGTGTTTCTCAAATCGTTTCATATAACAAACTAATGTAAGATAGAAGGAAATAAAAAGAAAGCGAACTATTGTTCGTTTTCTAGTTTTCCTGTCAGGGTTCCTCCGAAGGAGTTTCAATGTAAGAACCTGACCCGATAAAATCGGGATGATCCAGAGTATGCTGAGATGCTTCTTATTTAAGCTAACTCAAGCTCTTTTCTCAGAATGTTTAGTTAAATGTTAATTTATTTTTTAGTTTATCTCAACTTGGGAAAAATCTTGTTTTTTATTTTGATAATAATTTAAAAAACACAACTGATTTAATCACAAGTATTATAATTTATGTGAAGCTATAAGTTACATCGTTGATGAATTTTTTAGTGTGTATTTATAACTTTTATTTGGATTTTATAATTACCGAATTTCTTTGTTTTCAGACCACTAAACTTGCCAACTACTTTGCTTTGTTGGATTAAAAATGTTTACAAACCAATTAGAAGATCTAAAATTATAAAAATAGTCTGATTCCTCATCAGACGTCTTTAAATATTTATTTTAGATACCCAAATAGGTGACTTGGTTTAATCCATTGATTTATAAAAACTATTTTCTTAGTTTAATAAAAGATCGCACCTGAAAATCGAAACATAAAACCTAAGTTTATTGTACATCAGAAGAAAGTTTTTTAAAGTTAAAAGTCTCTTCAGTCTTAGACGTGACTTGGAGTGATTAAGCATTCAATAGTATCATCATTGCTTCAGGATATTTGAATACTGTTAAAAATTATTTAGATTTTAATCATCAATCTTCAACTAATTGCCTAGTTACTTTTGAAACTGATACAATTCTTCAAAACTATCTTTAAGTCAAGTAAATTAGTGTGATATTCATAAAGTTTAGATATTGCTTCGTTTATATTTGAATTATTAAGAGTTGAGTCTGAATAGTTTATTATTAATAATTATGGGCATATAGTTTTAATGGACAGAAGAAAATTTATTATACAAAGCGCTGGATTGACTTTAGCAGGTATCATTGCTCCTTCACTAATTACAAATTATTTTCAATATTTTGCAAAAGAAGAATCGACTTTTGATTTATACAAACCATCACCACAGGATTGGAAATCAGACGAAGTAAATATCTCCTGGATTGGTCACTCAACTATTTTGATTAATATGTTCGGTACAATCATTTTAACTGACCCTGTACTGTTTGATTCAGTTGGTATTTATGTTCTAGGACTTACAATAGGCAAAATAAGAGCAACCAAACCAGCATTGGAATTTAATGAAATCCCTGAACCTGATCTTGTACTAATATCTCATGCACATATGGATCATATGGATTATAAATCATTAAAAGAACTAACAGAAAAATATCCGGGAAAAGCAGACTGTATCACAGCTTATAATACAAAGGATATAATAGAGGACTTAAAATGGAAATCACTTAGCGAGCTTGACTGGGGTGAATCCGTTTATAATGATGAATTAAAAATTACAGGAATTGCCGTTAATCACAATGGGTTTCGTCTACCCGGAGAAATGGATAGAGCAGACGGATATATACTAAATGGAAGAAGTTATAATGGTTATATTTTAGAAAAGTACAAAAAGAAAATTCTTTTCGCAGGTGATACCGCTTACACCGAAAAGTTTAAACAGCACAGAAGTAAAAATATTGATGTGGCAATTATGCCAATCGGGGGATATATCCCTCATCAGAACAGGCATTGCAATCCCGAAGAATCATTGATTATGGCAAGTGAACATCTTGGAGCAGAATATTTTATACCAATACATTGTAATACATTTGATGGAGATGAAGGTTTCCACGCTCCGATTGATTGGATGTTGAAATCTGCTGTGAATTACAATATTGAAATTGGTATTAGTGAAATTGGGCAGACATTAACATTAGATGGTTAGCGAGATAATTCTCAATTTTTTTGTGAAGTAAACATTCACAATTTGATAAACGTAATAATAACACTCACCAATAATTTTTTATTATAGAGTAAAACCCAACAATAACTTAATTCTGGAAAAATTGAGTTCTGACTCTCTACAGATAATGATTTAATAATATCGATGGAGTCAATAATTCTTGTTGCAAATTCAAAATTAGAACTTTGAGGAGTGAGAATAGATAATGCAAGCCGATCATTCTCTAAAAAATTAAAATCAAGATCAAACGCAACGAAGGTCGGAGAAGGTACAAGAGTTGAAACATCTAAATCTTTTCTTTTAACTGCACTATCCTTAATTGCAACATTATCAAGCTGATATACTTTAGCACTTAAAATAAACTTTGCATCTTTAAATAAGGCTATAGTACGTAATAAAATAATAATTTTAAAATAGTAAAATGCCGGATAATTCGGGCACTTATAATTAAATGAATATGATAATCTAAACCTAATTAATGAAGATTAAAATATTATTACTTACTTAAAGACCATGCCAAACCAAATCCGTATGTGAAGCCGGTCATCATTGCCTCAGTTGTGTAGAAATGTGAATTATAATTAACACTAAAATCAAATATTAAATTGCTAACCACACTCACACTCGCTCCAAAACCAACTTCCCACGCATACTTAATAAGAGTTCGGTCTTCCATAACTCCTTCCAGATTTGTATTCTCAAAAACTATGTTCAATCCGTTCATAAAAGTAAAAAAAGGCATAAACCTGTCGTCAGTAAAATAATATCTGCCGCCAATGTGAATAGGTATAACTGTTGATGAGGCATCTTTGTAATCAACACCATCTTTTAAATTATTAACAATTACACCGGACCGGATAATAAGTAAATTATGTTCGGGGAAAGCAATTCCATATCCAATATATCCGCCAGATGCACTTGACCAGACTTCGCTAAAGTTTCCCAGATTTCTCTTATAAATTCCTTCAACAGTAATGCGGTTGGATAAGTATTTTTGTGATTGAGAATAAAGATTAGTGCTAAAAACAATTAATAAAGATGCGGTTATATAAAATACAATCTTTTTCATTTTATTTTCCTTTAAAAATCTCATTTAATTTATTTACAAATCAATAATAGCTGTTCTGAAGAATACCCTGATAATAGGATGGGATGCTGTTACATCAGGAAAGTTTTCGTAAAAACTGTTTCTCCAGTAAATACCACTGCTAACACCAAATGAAAAGTATTTAGTTAATGGATATTGTGCTTCGAGTGATACAAAATGAATGTGATGTTTTGAATCGCTTGGTTCGGTTTGTGTCCATATCCAGTTTCCATAATAAAAAAGTTTTACATAATCCCATATACCATTTCTTATTGCAGCAACAAAACGTAAACCAACGCCGGGACCAAAATCATAATTTCTTCCTTCTACATCAACAAAATAATCGTTTGGTGTTGCACCCATTAAAACTGCATTAATTCCAACCTGGGTAATTAAATTAGTCTTTTTACCGATCGGGAATATTGACAAAAGATGTGGATGAATTACCGCAGCCCCATAAACAAACCCTTCAAATGCTACTGAATCGGGTCGGTCCGGTTCTCCTTTTATCAGGTTATTGTAAGTAAAGTCTAATGAAACTCCTACAGAATGTTTCCTTTTTTGCAAATTCCAGCCGAACAAGTATCCTGAAGTTGTTAATCTTGTAAAGTGCGGTGAAGCAGAAGCAATTGCCATCGAAATGGTAAAATAGTCAAACGGTTTTTTTGCTTTCAACCTGTTACCGTAAACAAGGTCGAACCCGAATAATCCTTCTAGTTCTTTTTCCTGAAATTTATCGTCTCCGTTTTTATCCATCGTTCTTGTTCCAGCATCAAAAGAAATTAATAAGTCATCTGGTCTGCTTCCTTTAGGATTCGGATAATTTTTACCCATCTCGCCAGTAATTGCCCTGTTAAAACCGCGAACCGGATTTAACAGTGTTCCAAATATTTCAGACCAAACTCTCTCAGAACCTGATGCAGTATTGTCTGTAACCATTGATGAAAGACGATAAAGAATTTCCCCTAAATTCGATCCGCCAATGCCTGTATAAATCCAATCATTAAACGCCGGTCTGAATGTTTCACCAAAAAATTCCCAAACCGCAGAACCTGTTAATGCAAAGGCAGTAGATTCCCAAAAATCATATCCGTTAGTTCTTCCAGCGTTAAATAACAATGCACCATGATAAGGGTGAGCGAAGTTATTGGTTTCGAATGCATCACCGTCGTATTCCCAGCCATGGCTAATATTTCTCCACCAGGTTTCGGAAGAAACTTTAGCCAAGTTATCGGCAGGGTCTTCCCAGTTTCTTATCCACCTGGCAAGAGACCAGGGAATAAATTCAAGAATTGCGACCTCTCCAACACCAAGCCAAAAATGTTTTTCAGTTTCCCATGGTTTGTAATTGTAGTCAATCGAATCTAAAGATGAGGATAATCTTTCCTGGGTTTTAAATCGGTTATAATCAATCGCCAGGCTCATTCCCTTTCTACGGTTGAAGTCTAATTCACCAAGGGAACTATTATCATTCGATAATGCAAGGAAGATCTGATTATTAAACCTACTTGAGGTTGGTTCGGAATAATCAGCACTTTGAGTTTGTGCTTTTAATAGAGATGATAATAAGAAAAATACCAGAAGAGTTCTTACAGAAAAATTAGTAATATTTTTTATCATAGTTTTCTCCGAACTAATGCAGATTGAAATACACAATTTACTCGTAACAAAGTTTTCTAATCGTGTTAGGAATAAAATTTCAAAATACTCATATTAAAATTTATAAAGAAAATTTATTGTGCTGCCATTACCATTAATTCCAATGGAAACATCAAGATCACTTTCGTTAGTTCTATGTATAAAGGGAATAAAATAACCTAATGCACTACCAACTACAGCACCTGTAATAATATCTGTTGGATAATGTTTACTTGCAGCATATCGTAAATATCCAACGGTGGATGCAGCTAATAAACTTATACCCCAAACAAAAGGCTTCCATTCGGAATTTGGATAATAATCGCTGTAAACCGTTGAGAGAAATACAACCATTGCAAAAGCTGTTGAAGTGTGTCCGCTGAAAAATGATCTTTTAGCGTTTTGTGTTTGTTTCTCTTCTAGCGGAGTATCTTCATTATATACAAATGGTCGGTAACGCTGTGTAATTCCTTTAAATGTTAAGGATAAAACATCTGCAAGTATCAGTGTTTGAAAGTACATGACTAATACCGGTGTAAAATCATTTCTTACTTTATCCGAAAAAGAAAGAAGAGCAGGGGAAAGAATTGTGGCAGCTACTAATATATCGCTGGCGCTTCCCGCTGTCGGTGACCAATTATATGTAGCCCCCCTATCAAACTTGTTGACGTCATCCCTGTTAAGAGCATTGATTTCATTCAGAGTGAAAGGTAGAATATCATCATTTATTTTTAATCCAATTACTCCCAACTCAATACTGCTCCCAAAAATCATACTTTCTTTTGTCGTATCAAGTTTGTAAGGAGATTGGGCGCGGCTGTTTGAATGAATAGAAGAGATTATTAATAAACTAAAAATCAATCGATAAATGAATTGATTAAAAAAGTAGTGATCCTCTATAATACTAATTATATTTTTTTCGTAATGTGTTGTACTCAATAGTGTAATAATTAATTAGTGTTTGAATTTATCCCTACTAAGGCAGGAACTTGAAAACCTCATATTGTTTCCTTCCGAAATAAAATTAGAAAGTGATGGAAGCACCAATCTTAATATTTCCCATCGTAAATGGTGTCTCTGAAGAATAAGGCGAATACTGTTCGTTCTTTAGTGTATGGAACCAGGCAAACGGTACGGCGTTTTTTTAGGATCAAATACATAATCGGTCCTAAGATTGACAAGGACTTAAGAATACTTTCAGAAAATAAGGACACAAGATTAACACTAACAACTTGCAGGGCAAAACTCCCCAACCAGTGTTCATCATCAATTGGTTGGAATAAATAGAATATACCTGGTAAACTGTTAATTATTGTTGCATTTAAAAGGTTATCACGGAATAGTGCTGTTTCAAATATATTTTTACTATATTTTCTCGTCATAAAATGAAATGTTCACATATATATTAATATATTGAGATAAATGATGCTTTTAATTAAAAATAGTAAATAACATTTACGTCGTCAATAAATTTGAATAAATTTAGTTAAATATTTATAGATAGTTTCACAATTCCAAGGATAGGATGAAAATAACTCTTATGCTTTAGTTGTTCTTTTTATCGAATTTCCAGAACATACAGCCTTATTCTCAATTTATTGGAAGATTATCTTTTCAATAATTTTAAATTATATTTAATTAAAACGTATTATAAAAATGTACTATGATAGCATCATAAAAATTTTAAGTGGCATACAGCCGCAATCAAATCTACCAGCTTTAGGCTGGTAACAGTTTAATAACTAACAAGACTGTCGTGAACCTTTTCGTGACGGAATATAATAAAATGAATTTTAATTCTTTATCTCAAATTATTCCCGCTATCGTTTTCATCGTAATATTTCTATCTCTTCTTTCGCTGGAATATTTTTTCCCGTTACGGAATAAGACCTATTTATTAGTAGTAAGATTATTAATTAATGGTTCTTTAAGTGTTATTTCTTTTATGGTCGTGTTTTTCCTGGTTTCCCCGGCAACGAAGGAGGTACTACTTCGGGGTTAGGTATAGTTGCAACCTGGGATTCACGCGATAACATTTTTTATCCTTACTCCGGAGGGTATTATGAAATCAGTCTCACTTATTTTCAAGAGGCAATAGGGAGTGATTTTAACTACAACAAGTATATTTTTGATTTCAGAAGATTTTTTGAAGTTTCTCAACGGTATATTATAGCAGTGCAAACTTACTTTATGATAGAAACTGCAGCCCCACCTTTTTACGACTTAGCATTACTTGGTGGAGACAAATTAATGCGCGGCTACCTTATGGGGAGATATAGAGATAGAACTTACTATGTTCTTCAAGCAGAGTACAGAACACCATTGTGGTGAAAATTTAGATTGGTTCTCTTTGGTGGTGTAGGAGATGTTGCACCCGGTGTTACAAAATTTACGATTTCAACAATTAAACCATCCTTCGGAGCAGGAATCAGATTCAGAATTGATGAACTGCAAAAATTAGACCTTCGATTGGATGTCGGTTTTGGCAGGGATACACAAGGTTTTTATTTTAGTATAAACCAGGCGTTTTGATTATAAATCGTACAGAGGATTAAATTCTTTATACACCCTCAACCGAAAAAAAAGGAGCAGGTATGAAGATAAAAGAAATAATTAAAAGGTTAAAAGAAGGTAACAAACGTTTTATTTCTAACACTGCAGATAGAAAACTGCGAGATTCAACACGCAGAGATTTGCTCGCTGCCGGGCAGTCGCCGTTTGCAGCAATACTTGGATGTTCAGACAGCAGGGTCGTTCCCGAAATTATTTTCGATACAGGTCTGGGCGAGCTCTTTACTGTAAGAGTGGCAGGCAATATAGCTAACACCTCGTCTATTGCAAGCATTGAATTTTCAGTGGCGCAATTAAATGTAAGATTGGTTTTAGTGAAAGGGCACTCAAACTGCGGTGCAGTTACTGCTGCAGTAGAGGGCGGAGTTTATGGTAACAACCTTAACAGACTTTTCAATCATATTGCTCCTGCAATAGAGCAAACTCCCGGTGGAAATATTGATGAGATAATTAAAAAGAATGCCGAGTTAAATGCGGAAGAACTGTTAAACGGATCGACAATGATAGCTGCGGCAGTTAAGAGTGGACAATTGAAAATAATTACTGCGTTTTATCATCTTGAAAGTGGCGAGGTTGAATTTTTAACCGATTGAGTAAACTATGATGACAATGTGGATTGATTTCTGTTTGAATAAACTTTAGTGTTAACCAGGCGATTCAATAATTAACAAGATTATTCTTAATTATTTCATAGAATAGAATATAATAAAATGAATTTTAATTCTTTATCTCAAATCATTCCCGCTATCGTTTTCATCGTAATATTTTTATCGCTTCTTTCTTTGGAATATTTATTCCCATTACGGAATAAAACCTATTCACTAATCGTAAGATTATTAATAAATGCTTCTTTAAGTGTTATCTCTTTTATGGTAGTGTTTTTCCTGGTTTCCCCGACCACGAAGAATACAATTAGCTGGAGTTCGGAAAATAGTTTTGGCATATTAAATTTATTCACACTTCCGGAAATCATCGAAGGTATAATGGCTTTTCTTTTGATGGATCTTGCATTTTATTATTGGCATTTAGCAAATCACAAGGTCCCGGTTTTCTGGCGCTTCCACAATGTTCATCATATTGATCCTGATCTTGATGTCTCTACTTCATTCAGGTTTCACTTTGGAGAAATTGCTTTATCGGCAATCTTCCGGATTATTCAAATATCAATTATAGGAATTACTCCCGCCGTATTTTTCATTTATGAAATATGCTTCACAGCAAATACAATATTTCAACACAGCAACATAAGACTTCCGATTAAGTTTGAACGGATATTGAACAAGATAATAGTTACACCGAGAATGCATGCAATACATCATTCACAGTTTCGATCGGAAACCGATTCAAATTACTCCACCGTCTTTTCGTTATGGGATCGGCTGCACAAATCTATTCGTTTAAATATTCCGCATAAAGATATTGTGATTGGTGTGCCGGGCTATACAATATCCGGCGATAATAAGCTTGGCAATCTTCTCTCACTCCCATTTAAAAAACAAAGGGATTATTGGAAAAAACCGGATGGTTCAGTTTCTATTAGTCGTGAAAAATATATTTCCGAAAACCCGGGAAAACTTGAAGACTGATATTTTTACCTGAAGAACGAATATTTTTCGAACATTATAATAAAATCAAACTAAACCTGTTAAAAATTTATCCGCCGAAATCACTCGAATATCATTTTTCATAACATCCGTATCACTTTTCTTAATTACCTGAAAAGTAAAAGGAATGTTCAATCTTTCTTTGAAATAAAAAAGATTAGGTGAGGGAACAGTATCATTTAATTTAGCTTCTACGGCAAACCAGGGTTTATTATTAATACTTACGAAAAAATCTACCTCTTTTTTATCCACAGTTCGCAAATAATTTAAATTAATTTTGTAACCTTCAGTTTGTTTAATATATTCTACAAATTTCAAAAGATGTGACGCAATTAGATTTTCAAATCTTGCGCCCTCATTTTCTACTTCCGACCAATCTGTTAAATAAAGTTTCGATTCTTTTTTTATTGAACGAATTTTTTTGAAATGAAAAGGATAAATTCTAAAATGATAATAAAAATGTTCAAGAATCGATAGCCAGCTTGTAATAGCCCTGTGACTTACTTCCAGGTCTTCCCTGATTGCATTAATCGATAACCGATTAGCCGCTTTTGCAGGCAGCAAATCACCAAGCAGCTTCATACTATTAATATCTCTAATGTTCCCAACATCACGAATATCCTCACGAAACAGTCGCTCTAATTTTTCATTGTGCCATCTTCTAAGCACTCTCGAATTCTGTTTTATTAATACTTCAGGGAAACCGCCAAACTTAAGGAGCAACTCAAATTCATTCGGATAATAAATGGAATGAATAGGTAGTTCTTTAATTGGTAAATAATTATTTTCAATATTAAGCATCTCGGCAAGAGAAAAGGGATGTAAATTATAGTAATGGTATCTTCCTTGTAATGAATCTCCACCCTTTCGGAAGATGTTCATTCGTGCACTTCCGGTTACGAGTATTTTATATTTATCTTTATAGGTATCGAAAAGTCCCTTTATTGTAGTCTTCCACTTCTTATATTTATGTATTTCATCGAATATTAATAATCCGCTTTCACCAGGAAATTCAAACTTCGTTATTTTTCTTCTGTCAGGTGGAAAATCCCAGTTGTAGTAATTCGAAGCCTTAAATTTTTTTGAAATGATGTTCTTAGCTAAAGTTGTTTTTCCTACCTGTCTGGCTCCACCAATGAAAACCATTTTTTCGTTCAGGTCATCGACAATATTTGATGTTAAATATCTATTCTTTTCCATTTTTCTCTATATATCAATTAAATACGCAGAATAAGTATACAAACATTTTTGCCTATAAGCAAAAATAATAGCGAACATTTTTGCTTTAAAGCAAAAATAATAGAATTGAAAATTTCAGAAAATTTAAGTTTTTGAACTAATTTTTCAACACAGCAGCCATAAAAACTTTAATTGAGGGCAGCCGGTTTTCAGATTATTAAAAAAAGCCGCTAATACGCGGATGTGTTCATTCGCGAATTCGCGGCAAAGTAAAAATCACACCTTCTAAGAAGGTGGCTTTGGGTTGCCCCTAAAAGGGGCTTCGGAAATCACTATTTTCCAGTTTTTAATAATGAACACCGACTCGTCTCGGAGACGGAGTCTACGGATTAACGATTTAAGAAGTTAGAAGTTTTTCTGCTCATCATAAATCATCATTCGTTAATCGACATTCTTTATTCTATTTATAAACAAAATACAGGCAAAGCCATCAGAACATGACCACCTGCTAAGCAGGTGGTTTTCTAAGTTGAAATAAACTTTGGAAAGACAAAAGTATTAAGTTAAACTACTCACCTAGCGTAGCAACCATAACCGCTTTAATTGTGTGCAGCCGATTTTCTGCTTCATCAAAAACAATTGAGTGCTTCGATTCAAATACTTCTTCAGTTACTTCCATTCCATCCAATCCGTACTTTTGATAAATTTCTTCACCAACTTTTGTTTCCCTGTTATGGAATGAAGGAAGACAATGAAGAAATTTAACGTCAGGATTTCCTGTAAGTTCAATTACATTTTGATTAACCTGGTATGGCTTTAATAAGCTTATTCTTTCTTCCCAAACTTCTACAGGTTCTCCCATCGATACCCAAACATCAGTGTAAAGAAAATCGACTCCCTTTACGCCTTCCTCAACATTTTCTGTAAGAGTGATTTTCGCCCCGGTTTCCTTCGCTATTTCTTTGCAGGTAATTACAAGTTCATCTTCAGGAAGATTATTTATAGGTGCACAAAGCCGAACATCCATTCCCATTTTTGCAGCGCCTACTAAAAGCGAATTGCCAACGTTATTTCGTACATCGCCTAAATATGCAAATGATATTCCGGATAACTTTTTATCAGAGTGTTCTAACATCGTCATAAAATCAGCAAGAATTTGTGTCGGGTGGAATTCATCGGTCAATCCATTCCAAACGGGAACGCCGGAAAACTCTGCAAGTTCTTCAACTATCTTTTGCCCGAAACCTCTGTATTCAATCCCATCATACATTCTGCCTAAAACTCTTGCTGTATCTTTCATCGATTCTTTATGCCCTATCTGCGAGCCGGAAGGACCGAGATAAGTTACGTGAGCACCTTGATCAAGTGCAGCAACTTCAAAAGCGCAGCGTGTTCTTGTTGAAGATTTTTCAAAGATCAATGCTATGTTTTTACCTTTTAATTTTTGTTCTTCGGTACCATTCTTTTTATCTGATTTCAACTCTATTGCAAAATCTATTAAGTATTGAATTTCTTCGGGTGTGTAATCAAGTAGTTTAAGAAAGCTTCGATTCTTAAGATTCATCTGCATATTCTCTCCATTTAATTTCGTTTATAATTATATACAAAAAGTCATTGAAGAAAATTAACAGATTAAACTTAGAATCAGAAACCTTTTTCCATTCTATAATTAAGTTCAGATTTAGCATTCAAAAAGTTTATTTATGTTGGCTGGTCCGGTAGGAATTGCAATTGCAAAGGGGACAGTCTTTGCGAGTATTATTATAATGAGCTATGGTGAGAAAACACATATTAGGAAGCTTTCATCCGATTGGGAAATAGTAAATGTTAATTTTGAGATTAAAGATGTCGCATTTTCCACCAATGGAAACAGGATTGCTGCGAAGGGCTGGCTTGATTTTTCATCAGATAGCTTGAATTTAACATTTGCTTTATTAAACAAAAACGGGTGTAGTATTTTTAGCCAGGATTTGTTTTGAAGTTTTAGTGAACCTGAAACAGGAGACATACAAGTGGTTGGTACTATCTTAGCTCCTGTTACAAATTTAGTTAGTGATATTTTCGGGAATGATTGCGAAGTGTTTTATGATGGAGCGGTTAAACACCCGGAATAAAAAATAACCGAATGAAATGAATCCCAATGAATGGGGACGATTTTCCCGACACGTCGGGACAAAAATATAAAATTATAAGCGGATAAAAGTAAATAATATCCGCGATTCTCTTCTTATAAAACTTATAAACGATTGAAACAAGAATAAAATAATTAAGTGTTAAGGAAATTAATTATGTTAAAACCAATTAGAACAAAGAAAGACTACAAAGCAGCTTTAAACAGAATTTATGAACTGATGCATTCCCGCCCATGCGGGCTAAAAGTAAATTCTGATGAATATAATGAGTTGGATTTACTTACAATTCTTGTCGAAAAATACGAAGAACAGCATTACCCGATTGATCTGCCTGATCCTGTTGAAGCAATCAAATTCAGATTGGAACAATTGGGTCTGGGAACCTCCGCATTGGCTTCTATACTTGGTTCCAAAAGCAGAGCATCGGAAATACTCAGTAGAAAAAGGAAACTAAGCATTTCAATGATTCGTATATTACACAATGAATTGAAAATTCCAGCTTCATCGCTTATATCAGATTATTAAAAACTTTGCACACTATTTGCTTTCGTTCATATTCAGTGAACAATTTAAAATATGAGATCCCCGTCATCAATTTAGTTACAGTGCTTTACAAAAGCGGGGGTCAAACCATCCACATTCGGTTGCCGCCAAACTTTACCTGACAGGCAAGGCTAAGACTCGCTGGGTAATTACATAATAAACAATCATTTATCTGATTGCTTTTCCATCGTCCAAAGAAAAAAAGTGAAGTTTATCCAAATTAAAATAAATGTCTATTTCTATACCCGGTTGAGGTTTCTCAATTGCAGGTACTCTGGCAATAAATTGAGAATCACTTAATTTAAAATAAAGTATAGTTTCATTCCCCATCGGTTCAGCAACTTCTAATTTTACGCGATGTTTTTTAAGGTTGAGGGTATCATCGGGTTTGTTGAAAATATTTTCCGGGCGAATCCCAAGAGCAACCGGTTTATCGATATAGTTTTTTACTGCATCATAACTATTTGAGTCTAAATCTACACTGAACGATTTATCATTACTCACAAATTTGAGATTGTCTTCTTTGATAATCTTCCCATTAATAAAATTCATAGGGGGACTTCCAATAAATCCGGCCACGAATAAGTTTACAGGATAATTATAAATATTCATAGGAGTATCTACCTGGTGAAGATCTCCGTCTTTCATAACCGCAATTCTATCCCCCATTGTCATAGCTTCTGTCTGATCGTGTGTAACATATATTATTGTAGCTTCTAACCTGTTATGTAATTTGGAAATTTCAGTTCTCATCTGAACTCTTAATTTTGCATCTAAGTTGCTAAGCGGCTCATCAAATAAAAATACTTTTGGATGTCTGACAATTGCTCTTCCAACTGCAACTCTCTGTCTTTGTCCTCCCGATAACGCTTTTGGTTTTCGTTTGAGATACGGTTCAAGATCAAGTATTTTTGCTGCTTCTGTAACTCTTTTCCTAATTTCTTCTTTTGAATATTTCCGTATCTTTAACCCGAACGCCATATTATCATATACAGTCATATGCGGATATAAGGCGTAGTTTTGAAAAACCATCGCAATATCTCTGCTCTTAGGTGAAACGTCATTAACTAACTTCCCGTCAATATATATTTCACCTGATGTTATTTCTTCTAATCCCGCAACCATTCTTAATGTTGTTGATTTCCCGCAGCCTGAGGGACCAACTAAAACTACAAATTCTTTATCCTGTATATCAAGATTTACATTGTTTACAACCTTATTTTTGCCATCATAAGATTTGGAAACACTTACTAATTTCACTTCAGCCATTTTTAATACCCGGTCATTTTAATATTGTAATAAAATTTTATTTTAAAAGTACTAACTTTTTTGTCCGATTATAGTTCTTCGTTTTTAATGTGTAAAAATAAATACCGCTGGGAACCTGACGTCCGTTATCATCTTTACCATCCCAGTAATCAGTGTAATAGCCTGCTAATTTATATTCATTTACCAAAGAGCGAATTCTATTTCCAAGAATGTCGTATATTTCTAAACTAACTGGTGCAGCGTCCTTTACCTGGTAAAATATGATTGTACTGGAGTTAAATGGATTTGGGTAATTTTGGAATAATTCATTCTGATCAGGGATTAGATTATTCCACTCTTCAGCAACGGTTGTTACAATATCGTATAAATTTATAATTTCCTGAATGGATAAAGCATAATTATAAATACGAATATCATCCAGTACACCCTTAAAATTGTATCGATTATCTCCCGGAAGCACCTGACCAATCATAAAATCAATATTCGTTTGTAATATCGAACCGGAAAATGATGATAATGCATCTAACTTTCCATTAATGTAAATTTCATAATCAGATCCGTTATATACAGTTGTAACATTGTAAAGATTATTAAGAGTTAACTCGGTTTCAGAATCAAGATCTTTTATAACACTATCAGGTCTTATAATTGTCCATCTAATGCGTTTATCTGTGATTGAAACTTTCCAACGGTATTCCCAATTACCATGAGAAAGCGGATAAGCTTCGCGCTCAAAAAATTCACCGGCCTTTATCCAGAAACTTACAGTTATAGAATTCTTAAAATTTAAACTTTCAGAGTTTGGAACTTTGATATAGTCATTAATACCATCAAATTGATAAGCACTATTGGGATTACCAAAACGATCTGCAACTAATGCAGCGCCGTTAACAGTTCCATGGTTGTTATATCCACTTTCGTCATTAGCATTACCGTTAAATGGATAATAAGCTACAAGATCACCAGATTGATGAATAGAAGTATCCCGAACAGAAACTTCGATACTGTCTTCAGCTAAGCCGCCATAAATATCTTGAACTTTGCAATTCAGATAATAATTCCCTATATCAAGTGGTGCTGTCCAGGTAACTGTGGAACCACTATCACTAAAGGATCCAATAGTGGAAGACCAGGTAAAAGATAATTCATCACCATCCGGGTCAATTGCATTGCAAATTAGTTGGGATGAGGTTCCAATATGTATTTTTCTTGGATCGGCAGTTATGCTATTTATGATTGGATCGTTATTTATATATTCCACGACTTCAATGTAGATAGTGTCACTAACCTGATTCCCATAATCGTCCTCAACTGTGCAGACGATAGCGTAACTCCCTTCTAAGTTTGGTGCGTTCCAGATGACATTTGCACCACTTCCATTTATTGTTCCGGAAGATGTGAACCAGGAATAAGAAAGGGGATCATCATCTCTATCCTCAGCAGTACAATAAATATTGGAATTACCTCCTAAGAGAATAATTATTTGATCTGCAGCCAGACTTTTTATACGGGGAGGATAGTTAGGAACAACCTGTCCCGATCGATAATCAATCACAACTTCATCGATCATCATTTTGTCCAGAGTATAAGTTATAGTACCACCTGATGGTGTAATAACTGCAACAACCGCCTCATCCGGAGGGATTGTGATTGCAGTCATTCCACTAACTCCAATCTTTAAAAATGTATTGCTAACTGCATCGTAAATATCTGATAAACTATTTCCGACATAAAGGTCTACAATCTTATTTTTGTTGAATGGATTGAAATAAAGATAAGTTGGATAAGAAGCATCATGAAAATAATCAGTTTTTAAAAGATCTAATTGAAGAATTTTTTCAACTGTTGTTGTATCAATAATTCCACCTAAAATACCTGCATGAGATGACCCATACAATGCAAGGTTAGTCATTCCCCAGCCGCCGCTTATTGCATCACCGGTAGCATAGGGACTTTGCCCATACTGCATTTCACGTAATGCTTCGTATGCAATATAAGAATCCGGATCGTATTGATGTGCCCATTCTTCACTATCCTGATTTTGATCCGGTAAATAATTCGTATATAATAATCGAGCAGCATTTGATGCATTCAAAACCCATTTACCTATTGTTCTTGCAAATCTGTCATCGTATCTAACTAATGGAACGAGCGCTCCCACTTGTTCAAATGTATTCATTAAAAAGGCATAATCGTTTGAGCCGTTGACCTCTCCGATTAATCCGTGGACATCATAATTACCCCAACGACCAATGATAGCCCCCCAGCTACGCAATGGACCAACATTGAAACACCAGTTTATTAATTTTTCAACATCATAAGTTGTTCCGATTTGTGCATTCATTCGTGCTGCAAGATAGACACCGTAAGCCAATTGAAGTTCATACGATGGATTAGAATCTAATTCATTAAGAAATTCCATTGCCCATTCTGCACCAATCCTGTATTTATCATTGCCCGTTTCTATGTAAGCATTGTATAAAATCCATGCAAGAGCACCGGCTGCTTCCGGTTCCCGTACTCCGGATGAAACTGGTGTCATTGTTATTAAATTAAATGCACGATAATTCATATATGGTTTTTGCCAGGGAGTTGAGCTTCCTCCCATCACCTCAATTGCTTCCAGCCACCGATCAGCAACCGTTGTAAACTGATATTCAAAATCACCAGTATTCGGATACATATCATAAAGCTGATAGAAAAAAATATTAGGCATTGTATCATACCACCAGTCTTCCCAGTTACTTCCTGTCGGATGATTTAAATATACATCAGTACCATTTTGTTTATTAAAATATTCTTCGCACATCAATACCCAATTGTTTCCGCTTTGGTTAGATTTATCTATCCCAACCAGACTTGCACTGATAACTGCAGGAAGAACGTTAATCGCTTCACCCGAAAAAGGTGAAGTAGTTCCAACCACGGTGTGCAATCCAAAACTAATATGATTGTAATTTACCGTACTCGTTCTCCACCAAATTAAAGGGAGATATTGCCCGCTAATGTTGAAATCGAAAACAAAATTATCATAGCCCATTGATACCTGTTTCCAATCTCTCATTTTATAGGGTTCAGGAAGATTTGGCATTTGTTCAATTCTATTAATATCAATTTGCTGAGAAAGAACTGAAATATTCGAGAAACAAATCATTAGAATAGTTTGTAGTGTTAAAGATTTTATCGTTGTCATCATTCATCAGATATAAATTTTATGAAGACAAATATTTATTTAATGAATATACTTTTATCTTACCAAGATCAAATTGGCTATTGCAATTTCGAATTATTTTGATCTTTCTGGTTTCACCGGGTAACAAAATAAACCCTCTCGCATCAAATTTTAAATGTGGAAGATATAAATCAACAAAGAAGGCAGGAGTATTCGATTTAATTGATACATACAAATCAGATTCTTTAGTAAATTCAATCTCTAACTTCGCTTCCGGCAGATTAATATTCTTCCATCTTTGCTCTAAAAAGAAATTCCTGTGGAGAAGCTTGTTATTTTCATTATAAACTGAAGCGATCAAAATGTTGTCTCCGTTATTTCTTAATTCTTGTATTGGTACTTTGTAAATAATATTATTTCTACAATTTTGAATGGAAAACTGTTCATCATATTCTTTTATAACTTTTCCAGATTGCTGTTCAATTATATGAAGTTTTAAAAGACCACACATTGTTTTCGTTTTGCTGTGATTATTAAAATTGATATTAATTGTGGAGTTTTCTTTATAAATAGTAAGTATTTGATCTGAGTAAACATCCTTTACAAAAAA
>JADFPP010000077.1 GCA_022562275.1 Bacteroidota bacterium | reverse complement strand
AGGGTACGAAGTGGTTCAGTAATGGTGATAGAACTGTTAATAGACGGTTGAGTTAAAGTAGATATTAAACCTGATGACCAGTATACTACAACACTATCAACAATTGTAGATACCCCTAATCCAAATTCTAATGGGATACTATTTTGAGAACTAAAACCAGATCCTCCGTCAACTTCGCGTGTTTGCCAAACTCCGGCAGATTTTACTTTTACGCGTACACCAATTCCAAATCTGTTACTTGCCGTCCCATCTAAGTTAACAATAAACCAGTTATTGTCATTACCTTCATTCCGGTATAACCGGTTTTGTAGATTAAAATTAGTGACAAAAATATCGAGATCACCGTCGCCGTCAATATCGCCAAAAGCTGTACCCTGTGCCTGACCTGTTGCATCTTCTATGCCTGCAGAAGCAGAGATATCTGAAAAAGTACCATCCCCATTGTTATGATACAAAACATTGGCGTTCCCACTATTTGCCACAAAAATATCCAGCCAGCCATCATTATCCAGATCACCAAATGAAATACCTAAGCTCGCCCCACTATTAGAGATGCCAGCAGCTACCGAGATATCCGTAAATGTGCCATCTCCATTATTCTGATATAGGATATCTTCACTGCCGTTATTGGCAACATAAATATCGATATCTCCGTCGTTATCAAAATCGCCTGAAGCAGTACCGTCACTAGTGGCTCCGGTTCCAACTCCGGCAATTGCAGTAATATCTGTAAATGTACCAAAACCATCATTTTGATAGAGTACATTTGCATCTTGATTAGCAACATACAAGTCTAATTTTCCATCCAGGTTAAAATCACTCCAAACAGCCGTGATTCCTGCTCCTGTGTTGCCAACCCCAGCTGCATCAGTTACATTGGTGAAAGTGCCATCACCATTATTTCTTAGAAGCACATTGGAACCGGATAGATTTACAATGTAAATATCCAGTAAGCCGTCATTATTATAATCACCAAATGGAGAGCTTATTGCCAGTCCCGAAAGGTTTGCACCTGATCCATCTGAAACATCTGTAAATGTTTCATCTCCATTATTACGAAACAAAAAGTTACGCCCGTGTTCATTGGAAACATATAAATCTAAGAGCCCATCGTTATTATAATCACCAAAAACGCCGCCCTCATTTTCTGTTTCTAATAGCCCTGCACTATTCGTAATGTCGGTAAATGTTCCATCGCCGTTGTTCCGGTACAAAGCTCCCGGCGGGCCATCATGACGGACAATGAAAATGTCTTCATCACCATCATTGTCAAAGTCGGCAAATGAAACTCCTTGCCAGTCTGCACCGCCATCAACACCTGCTGAGGCAGCAATGTCGGTAAAGGTTTGAGAAAGAGCTGCTGAACTGCCAAGAATTATTAGCATTAGGATCAATAAATTTTTCATTAAAGTACTCCTTAAATTGTTTTAATAAAAGATGCGAATTTTTACAATATGTATTATTTTATTCAGAATTTAAACATGAAAGAGTTTAGCAACATTATTTAAGATAGCTTAAAATTTAGTTGATAACAACTCTGTATAATAAAGATAGGGCATTCGGAACTACTTTGCATGTCAGCCGAGAAGAATGTTTATTGAAAGCACTAAACTTTCTGAAACTCCTGTCAGCCATAAATTTTTTTAGCATATGCAAACCCAATTTCCTTTCTCTTTTTGCACTTTACTAATACGTGAAAATTATTAATGTTTAGACTACTGTGGTCATGTTCTCCGGTTTAATGCTGATGATCGTGATTTTTATGTGTCTTCCTTGCTAGATGATTATGATGTTCCATTTATCAACCTTCTAATTAATTACATTAAATCTTTTTTCATTCTTTCAAATTCTTTAGGTGCTCTCCACTTGCTGTCTTGTGGTTTCTTTACAATGTTGAATTCCTTAGAGGTTTTATTATTTGCATTTACACCATTATCCAATATCAAACCGAGAAAAATTGGAATGAGTGTGAAAATCATTATTACAAACAATGGATGATTTGTTTTTTTTGCTTTAATCATTTTTTTCCAATTTCTTATTTTAATCTATTAGTTATTAATCCAGTTTTATATTAGTATACTTCAATTATTAATTATAATTGGAGCTAAATTCTAATTTATAATAGTCACATTTATTACTTTAAGACCTATATTTCCGTTGCCTTTGAAGAGGAGTCCTACCTCACCAGCATCTGATTCATCACCATGCCCATGAATCAATAATTCATTATCAACATATCCTCTAAAATGATTTCCGTTACTTATGTTTTTTATTAAAACCCAGTTCTTAATATCAAGTTCACTTTCTTCGATTATATATTCCTTCTCATTTTTTACTTTACCAAGAGCAACAACTCCTTCTCCAATTTTCATAAAATCAAAATTATTTTCATTATTGAAGTGATGTACTAAATAAACAGAACCATTAAAGGAATCGAGATTTAAACTTACTTCAATTTGAAGATTTTTCATTTTGTTTTTTGAAAGGAATAATATGGGTTCTTTTACGTTAAACTCTATAAATGTTTCTCCCGTATGGACTGTTGGATTAGCTGATTGCAAAGTCCCCTTTACCCATTGAAAATTATCTTTAAGGGCGTCAACAACTCCTCTGGATGCAATTAATCGCCAGGAACCATTGTCATTTTTAATAAACGTTGAGTCCGAAATCTGATTTTCTGAATGATTCGATCGTTCTTTAATTATCTCTGTTTGCACTAAGTTACCGGTACCCAAACCATAACCAAAGACAAGCTTAGCACCATGATCTGCAGTTTGATATACAAAATAAAGGCCGACTAAGCCAATAAAAACCAATGGTAATACAAAAAGTAGTTTCGCATTTTTAAATCCGAAATGAACCAACATTCTAACAAGTGCAAAAATTCCCCAAAACCAAATAGTAATATTTGCCCAATCTGCATGATCTGTTAAATGAGTAATAACCTGGGGTGGTAAGGTTAATGAATCGGCTGCTTCTCTACCAGTGAAGAATGCAATCAGTGCGAATATTGTTCCAAATATGTATAAGGTAATTGCGCTGTTCAGTAACCAGCTATACTTTTTAAAAACTAAACCAGCTAAATCGAATAAGACTGCAACAATTAGTAGCACTATTGGAAAGTGAACTATCATTGGATGAATATTAGGTGCCCATTCTGGTACGAATTGCATAATGACTCCTTTTCTATTTAATATTTATAAATTCTTTTAATCGTTAAATTGTTAGAAAAGCCGAGTTGAACAGTAATTGATATTCGGTTTTACTCCGCCATTGGTTTATCACATAATTCCATTATTTTACATCAAAGTCATTCTCTTCGAGATTGGCTTTTGCTTCTTCGAGTGAAACCTCCTTAAGTTTCATCCCACATTGAGGGCATTCTCCCGCTTCATCGGAAATAACATTCCAGCACATCTGATCCTGGTAAACTTTCCCATCGCCGTTTTTGTCTATTGCCTCAAGGTCAATAACACCTTCGCGTACAATTGAGTTTTTATCTTTCATCATACCTGTAGAATCATTCTTCATCATCTTATCATGATCCATATCCATGCTATCTTTTGACATATCCATTTTGGTAGAGTCCATTTCAGTACTGCTGCTCATACTGTTTTTATCACCACTGTGTTTATGCTCCTTGGAATCGTGATCCTGAGCAAAAGACAAACCTGTTGCTATCAGCATAGTAACGAAGAAAGTTAAAACGAGTTTTGAAGTTTTGTTTAACATTTTTCTGTTTCCTTATATAGTTATTAAAGTATTAATTAAAGATTATTGAAATCATTTACTGCGCCGGTTTTAATTCTCACTGCTTGTTCAATAGGAGAGACAAATATCCATCCATCGCCGCTGCGTCCGGTTTCACCGTAAGTACTTATTACGTTAACCAGTTTATCAACATTAGAATCATTACAGACCAATTCAATTTTTACAACTCTGCTATACTTTTGTACATATTCGATTGAGTAACTGAATGTTTCTTTATCAGCCCAATCGGCAAGGGCATTTGCATCGATCAAAGTCATTTCTTTTCACCAGCATCCTCCAGCTTTCCGATTACGATATTGGCTTTTTCTTTTCTTATATAAGCAATTATTTTTTTCATTTTATTTTTCTGTATTATTTTCAGTTAGCAGGTTCAGTTTCTTCAGTTCTCTCTTCTTCCATAAATAAAACACAGCCGGGAAGATTGTCAGCTCCATAATAAAGCTTGTAAAAATACCTCCTATCATAGGGGCTGCAATCCTTTTCATTACATCACCACCGGTACCATACCCGATTACAATTGGAAGCAAACCAAAGAAGGTTACAGTAACTGTCATCATTTTAGGTCTGATCCTTTTAACCGCACCTTCAAATATTGAATCCTTAAGATTTGCTAATGTTTTGAGCATTCCCTTTTTTTTCCAGTTTTCATAAGCAATATCCAGGTAAAGAAGCATAACCACGCCAGTTTCGGCACTAATACCTAGCAACGCTATTATCCCAACCCAAACTGCAACACTGGTATTATAATCGGCTAAATAAAGGTACCAGATTGACCCGACCATAGAAAACGGAAGTGCGAGAAGAATTATTCCGGTTTTTACAAACGATTTTGTATTGAAATAAAGTAGTAGTATTACTAAAAGCAATGTTATTGGTATGACCAGGGCTAATTTTTTAGCCGCTCTTTCCATATACTCGTATTGCCCGCTCCATATCAGTGAATAGCCCTCAGGTATTTCCACTTGCTCGCCAATAATTTTCTGAGCATTTGCTACATACGTACCGACGTCTATATTTTCTAAATCTATATAAACCCATGCATTCGGTCGTGCATTTTCAGATTTAATAACCGGAGGACCCTTTTCGATTACAATCTCACCAAGTTCTTCCAATGGTATATTACCACCGCCGTGTAGAGGAACTAATACTCTTCTCAGTGATTCAATATTTTCTCTGTAATCTCTCTGATATCTGAGATTTACAGGATACCTTTCCAAACCTTCAACCGTTTTGGTAATATTCACGCCACCGATTGCAGACATAAATACATCCTGAACATCACCAATTGTAAGACCGTATCTTGCTATAGAATTCCGGTCAATTTTGAAATCTACATAATTACCCCCCACTGTACGTTCTGCGAAAGCAGAGCGTGTACCTGGAATAGTTCGTGCAATCTTCTCAATTTGTTTTCCAATTTGTTGAAGAACTTCGAGATCCGGACCACCGATTTTTATACCCACAGGTGTTTTTATTCCTGTTGAAAGCATATCAATCCTTGTTTTTATGGGCATTGTCCATGCATTTGTTAAACCGGGTATTTGAATTGCAGCGTCCATTTCTGCAATTAATTTTTCCGGAGTCATCCCTTCGCGCCATTCTTCCTCTGGTTTAAGCTGTATAGTTGTTTCAATCATAGAGAGTGGAGCAGGATCGGTTGGTGTTTCAGCTCTGCCAATCTTACCCATTACTGATTCAACTTCCGGAAAAGTTTTGATAATTTTATCAGTTTGCTGAAGTAATTCCCTTGCTTTAGTAATTGAAATACCCGGAAGAGTAGTGGGCATATAAAGCAGATCACCTTCGTATAGATCAGGCATAAACTCTGAACCAAGTTTTGAGAACGGGATAAAAGTAATTAATACAATAACAACTGCAACAACTATTACCCACCATCTTCTCTTTATAACAAAATCGACTATAGGATGGTATATTCTCATCAGAAATTTTGTAAACGGGTTATCTTCTTCCTTCCTCATCTTTCCGCGAACAAAATAGCCCATTAACACAGGCACAATTGTAATAGATAAAATAGCGCCTGCTGCCATTGCGTATGTTTTTGTATACGCCAGAGGTTTAAATAATCGTCCCTCTTGTTGTTCCAAAGCAAATACAGGAAGAAATGAAACAACCACAACTAATAGTGAGAAAAATATTGTCGGACCTACTTCTTTAGAAGATTCCAAAATAACAGCCCAGTGAGGTTTTTGTTTTCCTTCCGGCTGCAATTGATTATGCAGAATATGTTGGTGTGAGTTTTCAACCATAATTATTGCTGCATCCACCAGTACTCCAATGGCTATAGCTATGCCGCCAAGAGACATAATGTTAGCATTTATTCCCTGTATATGCATTACAAGCATTGCAGCTAATACAGCAGTAGGCAGAGTAAATATAACAACTAAAGAACTCCTGAAATGAAGCAAGAAACCGATAATCACAAGAGCAACAATAATTCCTTCCTCTAACAACTTATCACCAAGATAATCAACTGCTCGTTCTATCAAAGCTGACCTGTCGTATGCAGTAACAATCTCTACATCATCCGGTAAAGAAGATTTTAATTCTTCCAATCGTTTCTTAACACGTTCAATAACAGCCAGCGCATTTTCGCCAAATCGTTGAATAATAATTCCACCGACGACTTCTCCCTCACCGTTCCAATCCGCAAGACCGCGTCTAAGTTCAGGTCCTATATCAATATTGGCTACATCTTTAAGATAGATTGGGGTTCCCGTACTCTTGTTCGTACCTATGGCTATGATTTTCAAATCGTTTACACTTTTTATGTATCCTAATCCTCGAACCATAAATTCAGTTTCCCCCATTTCCATTAATCTGCCGCCAACATCGTTGTTGCTTCTCTTTATAGCCATCTTTACCTTGCTTAGCGGTATATCGTAAGAGGCAAGTTTAGTAGGATCGACATTTACCTGGTATTGTTTTACATAACCGCCAATACTGGCTACTTCAGAAACTCCGGGGATAGCAGAAAGCTCGTAGCGTAAAAACCAATCCTGAATAGAACGTAATTCCTGAAGGCTTCGCTTATCAGATTTTAATATGTATTGATAGACCCACCCCAAACCGGTTGCATCCGGTCCTAACTGGGGAGAAACTCCTTCCGGGAATTCACTCTGCATCGAACTCAGGTATTCAAGTACCCTGCTTCGAGCCCAGTATATATCTGTGCCGTCATCAAATATTATGTACACCATCGAAAATCCGAAGAAGGAATAACCACGCACAACATTGGCAAAAGGTACCGAGAGCATTTTAGTCGTTAAGGGGTAAGTAACCTGGTCTTCAACAATTTGCGGACCCTGACCCGGATATTCTGTAAAAATAATTACCTGCACATCGCTCAAATCAGGTATAGCATCAATAGAGGTGTTTTTTATTGCCCAGATACCCGCAAGTATCAGAGCAACAGTAAGAATAATTACTAAAATTTTATTGTTTAATGACCACTCGATTGTTTTTGCAATTAAGCCGTCATTTTGTGTACTTGATGCCATTAATTTTCTCCAAAACTTTTTTTAGTAGTCATTGCGAATCCCGATTCATCGGAATGAAGTAATCTCATTAATTTAAGTAGATTGCTTCGTCATACGGCTACTGCCGGACTCCTCGCAATGACCAGTTAATTTTTATATTCAAAACCATGTTCATTAAGATTTGCTTTTACTTCATCAATAGTAAATTCACGAAGCTTCATTCCACATACAGGACAGCTACCCGGCTCGTCGGATATCACATTCCAATCCATTACATCTTGATATAATTTGCCATCCTTATTTTCATCGATCGCCTCCAAATCGATAGTACCTATTCTAATGAGTGGACTTTTTACTTCCTCAGTTTCTTTGTTATAATCACCGGTCGATTCATCCATGTTCATATCAGACATATCGTCATTGGATTCTTCTGAGCTTGTAAATTTGGTTAAAGCTGCTTTCAGGTTGCTTTCGGAATCAATTAGGAACTGAGCCGAAGTAACAATTTTATTCCCGTCAGTTAAACCATCCAATACCTGGTAATAACCATCTGCGTAATTTCCGAGATTAACATCAACCGGTCTAAACTTACCATCACCAAGCGCGAGAATAATAATATTAGTCTGTCCGCTTCTTATGATCGCCTCTTCAGGTACTACAGGGTAGTTTCCAAGGTCTTCGCCTTTTATTTTTATTGTGGCAAACATTGAGGGCTTCAATTCGTGATTGTAATTAGGCATATCAATTCTAACTTTTACTGTTCTTGTTTTAGAGTCTAGAGTTGGATAGATAAATGAAACCTTGCCTTTAAATATTTTTCCGGGCAAAAAATTAAATCTTATATCTGCAGCCGAGCCGACTTTTATTTTAGAAAGTTCATATTCATAAACATCAGCCATAAGCCATAAATTTCGTAAATCGGCTATTCTTAAAAGAGGAGAACCGGGATTAATTTTTTCTCCCTCTGTTACCTGTTTATAGATTACTGTCCCATCAAATGGTGAATAAAGTGTAACATATTTATTTATCTCTTTTGTCTTTCTTAGTCGCTCAATTTCAAGGTTGCTAACATCAAGGAATTCCAGTTTTCTAATACTATTGTTTATAAGTCCTTCACCGCTGGCGGCAATGTTTTCATCAGAGCTGTTCATTACAGAAGCAGCATAGGATAGAGCAGTGATAAATTCCTGTTGAGCTGATACAAGTTCGGGAGAGTAAATGTCGATTAACGGATCACCTTTTTTTACTTCCTGTCCTGTATAGTTAACATAAAGTTTTTCTACCCAGCCACCGACTTTAGTTGTAACTACAAATTCATTTCTTTCATCTATTTCTAATATTCCGTTTGTAATAACCTGCGCGTTTAGTTTTTTAACTTTTATAACTTCTGTTTTTAGATTCATATTTTGCTGGATTGTACCATCTATTTTTACAACACCACTTTCCAAACCCTCATCCTCGTATATGGGTACTAAGTCCATTCCCATCCTGGATTTTCCCGGTTTATCGTAAACTTCATTTGGGTTCATAGGTGCTCGCCAGTAAAGTATTTTTCTTTCGCCGGTAGTTCGCTGATTATTACCTCTAATAGGTGTGAGGTTCATTCCACAAATCGGGCATTTGCCCGGTTCATCCAATATTAATTCGGGATGCATACCGCATGTGTAAAACTGTCCGTCAGCAGTTATAAGCATATGATCATCACTTCTGGGACTAAGCACAAAAATGTAAAGCAAAGATGCTGTTAGCGCCAATGCAAGCACCCCGATAATTATGTTTTTATTTTTCACTGTTTATATCTCCGATCTTATTTATTGTAAACTTGTACCAACTAAAAATTCCAGATCAGCTATTTGTTTTAAGTAATCTGTTTTTAGTTTATATAAATTTGTTTCTATTTTGAATAATAGATCCTGTGCATCAATTACATTAATAAAGTCAACTTCATTTACCTGGTAACTGGCTAAAGTAGAATTTAGATTTTGCACTGCCTGGGGCAGCAATCCTTCTTCAAATAGTTTAATTCTTTCCTCCAGTGATTCCAGGTTGGCTATAGCAGATCCGAATCTTCCATCGAGGAACTGTAATGCGGAAGAATATTGTTCAGAATGAAATTGCTGTAGGTAAATTGCTTCTTCCTCTTTTGCTGTATATTTACCGCCATAGTTAAGCGGCAGCGAAATTCCCAGGACAACAGAGAGCAAATCATTTTTTCCCATTGTAGAATTTGCTAATTCCTGTCTGAAAGAATAATTTACACCTAATCTTATATTCGGGTAAAATTCTCTTTCAGCTACCTTTAATTTAAGACCAGCGCGTTGTTCGGATAACTGAATACCTTTTAATAATGGACGATTGGTTTTTGCAAGTGCATTGAGTTCCTGAGCATTCAAGCTGACTGTTTTTATTTTGCCAATTAATTCAGTTCTAATATCAGTTTTGGCATCGCGCAGAAGAAATGCATTAAGTTCCGATAGAGTTGATTTTTCTTTACTTATTATCTCTGTAATCTTTTCATCTATTCTTGTAAGCTCTAATTGTACCTTAATCAGGTTCTGCTGGCTTGCAGTGGAAACCGAATACTTTACACTAACTACATCAGCTATGTCCCTCAACAATTTTTTACTTTCTTCAGCATAAAAAATTGCCCTGCGAAAGTAGTTTAGATTATAATATTGCTTCGTTACCATCTGTCTTATTTCATTTTCCGTATCATTTATTTCCTGATCGATAATCAAAGTATCTATTGCTGCTGCTTCTTCAATTGCAGAAAGTTTTCCGGGGAAGGGAAACATTTGACTTAATCCGATAGCTTTTTGAGTCATCGGATCCTGATCAAAGGAAAAAGAATTAGTAGGAATATTCCGCAATCCCAGTGATAAAACCGGATCCGGCAGATTTGAGTTTTGATCAATTCTGCTGTATGCAGCATTCCTTTTTGCTTTAAGCATTCTGATTTTAGGACTGACTTGAATACTTGTTTGAATTAATGAATCCAGGATTGATTTCTGCTGCTGTGCAAATGTGAGAGCTGTGGATAAGATAATTAGTGTTAAGATTATTCTCACGTAGTTTTTAAGCATATACATTTCCTTTTTAATTCTACTTTTTACTAAATTCTTTTTTGATAATTTTTAGGATTACTTTGATTAGGATGGCTGTTATTGCCAGATAAAATATGATTGATATTATTTCCACTAATTATGTTTTCTGTTGTATCTATAAAATTTATACAGCTAATCCAATGTTTGTGCCAGCAGGAAATAGTGTGATTCCGGGATAGAATCACAAGAAATGGATGATGAGCTATTTAAATTATTTAAATAGATTTAAGAAATTTAAATTTAATAAGTCCCCTCCAAGGAGGGGAGACTCTAATTACCGAAATTCAGACAAAACCTCTTAGAGATGGGAATTTAAATCGGAATGGACTCAGTGGTAGGTAAAATGATTCAATTAGTATTTAAAGGTGAAATTCAATTATTCTTTTCTAAATTATACTTTTCAATTTTACTGTAAAGGGTGGGTACAGAAATGCCAAGTATCTTATGCGCTTTTTGCTTATCCCAGTTAACGGAATCTAGCACAGCCTTGATGTGTATCTTTTCCATATCTGCCAAACTTGAATTGAGAAAACTTATCGATTCTTTATTTACAGGTTCACTTTTTCTTAGCAAAATATTCTCTTTGGTAAGAACATCATCAGAGGAAAGTACAATTGCCTGCATAAGTGTATTTTCCAATTCTCTCACATTCCCTATCCATTCATGAGATTTTAACATTTCCATCACTTCATCTGGTACCTTATTAACGTTCTTATGAAGTTCGGTGTTTATTTTGCTCAAGAAATGTTGTACGAGCAGTGGAATGTCTTCAACGCTTTCTCTTAATGGCGGAATATCAACTGAAACAACTTTAAGACGGTAATAAAGATCCTCTCTGAATTTGCCCGCTTCTACTAACTTAGAAAGATTTTTATTAGTTGCGGCAATAATTCTTGCTCTCATCGGAATTAAAGTTTCTCCGCCGACCCTCTCAAATTCTCTTTCCTGTAAAACTCTTAAAAGCTTAACCTGCAGGTTTGGCGAGATTTCAGAAATCTCATCTAAAAAAATCGATCCTTCTGCTGCTAATTCAAACTTCCCTTTTTTATCTCTTATCGATCCGGTGAACGCACCTTTTACATGTCCGAATAGTTCACTTTCTAAAAGTGATTCTGTTAAAGCTGTACAGTTAACTGCGACAAATGGCTGGTCGTTAGTGATGCCGTAATAATGAATGGACTTAGCAACTAATTCCTTTCCCGTTCCGCTTTCTCCCTGAATTAGTACAGTTACCCTGCTGGAGGAGACCTGCCCGATTTTTTTATACACCTCTTTCATCTCGGGTGTTTTACCAATTAATGTGTTTTCAATTTTATACTCTTTATAATCGGAAGGTATAAGTGATTCGAGTCGGCTGCTAAGTCTTTTATTTTCGAGAGCACGTTTTATTCTTAGTTTAAGCTTATCAATTTCCAAAGGTTTTTCAATATAATCATAAGCGCCGCCTTGCATTGCTTTAATGGTACTTTGCATATCATCGAATGCCGAGATCATAATAACCTGAATATGCGTATCAATTTCCTTTACTTTACTAAGCAATTCCAAGCCATCCATTTCCGGCATTCTTACATCCGTTATTATAAGATCAGGATTATTTTTTTTTATTTTCTCTAATGCTTCCACACCATTTTCAGCAGAGTGAACATCATACTCCTGTCTTTTTAAGTAATTACTTAAAGTATCACGTATCGATTGATCATCATCAACAACTAATATCTTTTCCATTATTTTCCTTTAAGCATAAAAAACAATTTTATTAAGTTATCAATTTAGTTACATCTTATTATATAAAAAGTGAACAATTATTACGTGATATTTTCTGAAAGTAATAGTCACTTACCCCGACATTCATGTCGGGGAAATTCAAGATAATGAAAAGCGGTAGGGCTTTAGCCCTTATAAACGCCGAAGTTATATCTATCCATAAATTTATCATATTCTTGCTGAAATGTTTCTTTTTTGTGGTGTCGTTCCTGGTTACTTATATATTTCCGAACTGCATTAACTTGTGATTCACTTACAGAAACGGCAAAATATTCATCTTGCCAACCAAATTTAATATTAGTTAAACCACTTTTATTATTTATCCAATAAGATGCTTCCCCTTTTAATAAGTTCATAATAGTTGAAATATTTTGTTCTGCTTTTAAGGAAATTAAACAATGAACATGTTCTACATATCCATTGATATGATCAATATAAATATCTTTTTTCTCAGCATATTCTTTAATATGAGAAAAGACTTTGTATCGCATCTTGTCTATTAGGTAAGGTCTTCTATCTTGTGTTGTCCAAACCAAATGAACCCAAATTCTTATATAAGGCATGACCATCTCCTCAAGGGCTAAAGCCCTACTTTGTTTTCTATTTGTTTTATCCCCACACATAAATGTGTGGGTAATTGAATAAAAACTTTGAATTATTTACTTAGTTACATCTTATCATTTCAAAAGTATACGGCTAATTATAAATTCTTCTGTTTATCCCAAAAGTTTATGGGGTCAAAGACACATACTTTAGATCGTGTACAATTTAATCTGAAGCATTCCATCTACGCCTTGGCGGATTCAAAACATATTTGTTCCCGTAAACATTTCTTTTTCTCCGTTTTTATCATAAGTATATTGCCTTTAAATGTATAACTCAATAATTTTATTTCTCTTTTAATTGCGAATTCATTTTTATTTCGCTTAGTACACCTTTTGGTTTGAAAATAGGTAAATCTATTCTGAATACTGTTTTATCTTTACTT
The DNA here is from genome assembly GCA_022562275.1 of Bacteroidota bacterium. Lineage (GTDB taxonomy): Bacteria > Bacteroidota > Ignavibacteria > Ignavibacteriales > Ignavibacteriaceae > BMS3ABIN03. The sequence continues at coordinate 3,263 of JADFPP010000077.1, read as the reverse complement.
GATGTAATAAGCTTAATATTTCCATTATGTTGTTGAATTATTTTTTGAGATATTGAAAGTCCTAAACCTGTGCCCGAAGCTTTTGAAGTATAAAACGGCTCAAAAATTTTGTCTTCGTCCAGGTTGCTGCTCCCGTTGTCTTTTACCTGGATTGAAACAGATCCATCTGTAGTTACATCGGAGTCTATAATTATTATTCCGTTTTCCCCGATACTTTCGATAGAATTATCAATCATATTTAGCAATACCTGAATTAATTTTTCTTCATCTGCATCAATTTCAATTGGTTGAGTTTGGTTTTTAAACTCAGCATTTTTTTTATCAAGTTTAGACCTTAGCTGTAATTTTATTCGTTCAACTATTTCATGTAAATTAATTTTCGAATAAACCAAATCGGTTTGCCTTGAAAAATTAAGCACATCTTTTACAAGATTGTTCAACCTGTTTATTTCCTTTTGAATTATTAAAAATGCAGCTTTGTCCTCACTGTTAAGTTCCAGGGATTCATTTAAAATATCGGCATTCATTTTAATCGAGGTTAATGGAGTCTTTATTTCATGTGCAAGAACCGCTGCCATTTCACCTAAGGCAGCTAATTTTTCCGATTTTAATAGCTGCTCTTCCAACTTTTTCTTTTCGGTAATATCAATTTCAACGAATAAATAACCTGTTGCTTCTTCATCTTGCAGAGAGGTTGGAGTTACTGAAAGTAATAAGTAATGCTCGAGAGAATCTGGTCCCGTCCATTCTATTTCACCTTCAAAACGATTAGAACTTAAGAGTTCTTTTTCAATTTCAGGATAATTAAAGTTAGTTTGATTTGAAAACTGCGTTTCTTTAATTGATCGTCCAATTACATTCATTCTTTCTTTATCAACTAATTTGCAAAATGTGTCATTTAATTCAATAATAATAAAATTAGTATTTACAATTGCTATTGCCACAGAGGATTTATCAAACGCACTCAGTAACAACGTAATTCTATCTTGATTTTGTTTTATTTCATTGTAATTATTTTTCAATGTTTCAGACATCCTATTAAAGTCTTTTGTTAGTTCACCAATCTCGTCATTAGAATTGAAATCTACTTTTATACCATAGTTACCTTTTTCGATTTCCCGTGCTTTATTTTTCAATAAATTAATAGGGTTTGAAATAACTTTAAGAATTACAAAAGACATACTTACACTTACAAGTAATCCGCCGAATAAAGTAATAAAAAACAATTTTACCAACTCATCATTACTATGTATTTCGAAGAAAATCGTGATGATGGGAATTTCCAGCAACAATATGATAATAGGAACTAATACAAGCGCAGTTAAAAAAACTTTTCTATTAATGCTGAAGCTGCTTACTTTATTTAAAGCAGACGGAAACAGGTTGTATTTGCCCACTGCCAAAGCAGTAAATAATATTACTCCGACCAAAAAGGTTAATGGACTGATCTCAACAAGGAAATAGAAACCCAATACCCATGGAAGAAACAAACCGAAGAAAAAGGATATGAAATTTGTTAATAATAATCCTACTATAAATAAAACAGAACGGCTTCTTAATTGAGGATCCTTCTCTTTTTTTATTTTCGCTATTAACCAATAAATATTTAATCCTAATAAAAAGATGTACCATATAAGGAACATTGGATAAAGACCGGTATAATGGACTTCAAATCTTTCAACATGAGCATGCGATTCCAAAACCAATAAATTAGACCAGAGCAATACCAGTAACGCAATAGATGGTAATAAAATTGGGAGACTACGGAGTATTCCCATTTTTTTCGGAGTAGGGTAGTTCCAGGTAAAAAACGTTAATGTTACCAGAATCATTAATAAAAATGAGTGACATGACATATCTAAAATTGTAACATCACCACTACGATAAAATACAAAGTGGGTACTATGCGACGCTATGTAACCTGCTACCAGGATCAGCATCAATACAAATAGCCTGCTGGTTATGTTTTCGCTGTTTCGCGAATATATAATTACACTTAACCCTATTGCAGCAAGGAAAGTTGAAAATAAAAATATTGTTTGAAATATATTAAATTGCATAATCCACTAAGACTAATATTGATTTAAATTGTCATTCCGCTTCATATACCATAAAGCAATCCCTGAACATAATTAAAATTCTTAAAATTAATTTAACGAATTTAAAGTTGATGAAACAACCATTCCAATTCTAAGGATTTAATTGCAAATAGTTAAGGGCAAAGTTATTTACAAAAGAAATTATTAGTATTGAAAATGATAAAAGATGTGAACAAGATTTTTCAGTAATTTCTCCGATAATGAATAATTATTTCTTAAATCTAAGAATATCTAAAGTAATAACAATTAATTTTGGCAAAAGATAAAAGAATCTGCTGATGAATATAATAAGGAGAAAAAGGAACCGAGAGAAATTTTTAAAATGGACTTCTCCGGTTACGATATACCAACTGCCTTCGGTTTATCACCGTATTTATCTTTAGGATTGATTGGGCTAATTGTAGTTGCTATTGTATTTTTGATAGGTAAGAAAACAAATTTGGGTTTTAGCAATAAATAGAATGTACCACTAATTTCTGAAAACAAGTTTATGCTTAACGATAAAGAAAATTTAATTCCCTGTTGATTTTGTGGTATGAATTAACAATTTTATATTAACAATTTGTAAGGGATTATGGCAGTACCAAAAGAAACTATATGGGATTTAGAATCGCACACAGAAGCCAAGAATAAAATACTTGAGGGTTACCTGAAAGCTTGGTTTCCAATAATTAGCAGATATAATAATGTAATAAATTACATTGATGGTTTTGCCGGACCCGGAATTTATTCAAAGGGTGAAGAAGGGTCACCAGTAATTGCAATCAACATAGCATTAACACATGAATTAAGATCTAAATTTAAACCTAGCCAGAAACCTGAGGAAAGCGCCTATGAATCAAAAAAGAAAAGATAGAATAGAAGGAATTTTTACACATGAAGAAGCAACCCGCTTAGCAGTCATTTATTTTGGGGAGTAAAATGACTTACTCCGAGGCAATTCAAATCGTAATAGATATGGCTGAAGGGAATAAAGACGTCTGGTATGGTCAAGTTGATATAGAGAAAGAGAAAAAGGCAATGGCTATAGTTGAAAAGGCACAAAGGTTAATGAAATGAAACAGTTAATCCGCCGTGCATATGTAGAAAGAAAGATATTTAAGAACCTACCAGATATGTTAGTTGTTTATCCCCATGACTTCCAAGTTTTTGAGAAAGATGGAT
>JADFPP010000076.1 GCA_022562275.1 Bacteroidota bacterium | reverse complement strand
TGTTAAAGCTGAGTGGTTTGAGACTCCTCCTCCAGCTGTATCATCAACATATTTTTTGTTGGCTATATCAGAATCATTTACAGGTACCTTTTCAATAGTTCCCTCTCTTGTAGCAATATTCTTACGTACTGCATAGTCATCAAAGATTCCTTTAGATTTTTTTAAGTCTTGAGATTTAAAAGAAGTAGGTTTCAGTTGCCTTTTAACTGAGTCAGTCATTTTATGCCGCCTTTACTATGATTGCATAACCTGTATCGTTTTCTACTGAGAAATTAAATATATCTGCTACAACTGTTGGAGTTAATAAGAAACTAAACTTGCTTGTGAATTCAGAATGATTATCAGATAGAATGACTTGTCCTACTATTGTTCCATTTTCACCACCAACATCATCTAATACATTGTCTTTCATATCCCATGTTGCTATTAGATTACCTGTTGGACCATGTCCATTGAAGTTATCTAAGACTTCTGCTGCTGTTAGGGCGTCATTCCAGTACTTTACCTTACCTACTGCACCTTTGAATTCTAATGTTAAGGCTGCATCTCCTCCGATAGAGTCTGCTGCTCCTATATGTCCACCATCAATTAAGGCGAAAGCATCAAACCAGAAAGTAGCTTCAGTTATGTCTGTTTCTGTTACTGTAAGTAACTTTCCATCTAAATATATTTTAGGTATTACTGAGTCATGTACTAATGTAACTTCATGCCATTGATGAGGGTTTATTACTGCATCTGTACTGATTAAGTCCCATGCTACATTTGGTCCAACTAAAGCTGCTTTTACCTGTATTTGTCCTGCTACTACTGCTATATAGAAATATTGTACTGCACTGGCATCTCCACCACCTAAAATAGCATAAGTTCCTGTATCATCTGCTACATTAAATCTTGCACTGAATGTTCCGCTTGTATCGTTAGCTGTTACTCTTGCAGCCATAAAAGAATCTATTTGAATTCCATCGTCTGAATTTCCACCAATAAATAATGCTCCAGGTTCACCAACCATTCCACCTTTGATGTGGTATGTGTCTCCTGCTGCCATTTAAGCTTCCTCAACAGATGTAACTGCTTCCCAACTTGCTGCTGCTGCAACTGCTGCTTTACAAATGTTTATTTTATTAGTTGTAGTGTTATAAATTACTGTTCCTATTTCTGCTACCATTAAGTTTCTTATTGTTGAAGTTACTTTAGGAAGAACTAATGCAGATAAATCGTTTAATACTGTTCCAGTCATTTTGTTTCCTCTTTAGGTTTATCTTCTACTTTTTCTTCTTCTTTAGTGGATGTTTTGCCATCATTAACTTCAAATTCAGGATAAGATACTAAGATTTGTTTAGCATAAGATAGAGCATTTGCTCTTACAATATCAGTTAATTTATCGTTCTTAGAATTAGCTACGAAATGTTTGTAGAGTCTTTCTTGTTCTACTTTACCCATTTTACTTCCTCACGTTTGTCAAAAGGCATAAAGATTCAGGGTCTGTTAACTGGCAAACACCAATTTCAGACGCTCTTATTGTATATTTCTTTTGAGGGTCTTTAATTACATCAACTGTTAAAGGCTGAGTTTGTCTCCAGGTTCCACATTTCTTTCTCATTCCAACAAGAACTTTATCATTTGTAACTACTGGAGTAACATATATTTGTAATCCTCCAAATGGATAGTATATCAAAATAGGAATAATAATATTATAAATCCCTGAGTATCTATCTGGTAGTCTGTCCCGAACTTCCAACTCAGTTATAATATTCTTATCTAATTTGTTCCTATCGTATGGTGGAATCCAAACATCAAATCCTTTTAGTGAACCTATTGATCCTACAAGAGTTTGAACTTGAGAGTGGCTTAGATCTGGAACTTTTGTGACTTTACTTTTATCAATCACTGATTCTAATATATTCCATCCATAAAAGGCCTCAATGTTAAATCTACCAGCATTAGCTATGTAAAGCTCAGAACTTTCCTTATCAATATAAATCTGAACCTTATACTGGCCATCTGATGCTGGAGAAACTTGGGCAAAAATTTCTTCATAATCACCGTAAGGAATAAATAGTGGTTGTTTTTGGTTCTCCCATAGAAAACAAATTATAGAATTACCTCCTTCCAATTTTTTCAAATCCTCTTGTCTTAAGCCGTAAAAGGTTTGATTGCGAGGATGAATCTTTGAATATCGTATATATATTCTAACGTTAGCTTCTTCTAACTCAAAAAGTGATAAACTCTTTGGAAGCTTTTTAAACTGTCCAAACCTCTTCTCTAAATCATTTAGAAATTCTTTCTTAACTATATTCGGCATTGCTGTAAAACTTTTATACTTTTTTTAAATATAACCCATTTCCACCTAATGTGCAGATTATGCGAATGCATCAGTATCACAAATAAGGATGATCTTACTAATTTTTTAATTATCAATTTCACTCTTTTGCATTTTAGGATTAGTTAAAGACTGATCATTCTTTTTCATCTCTTAAAAATTGCGATGCTTCTTCAGTAGCAACGGGTCTATGTTCAAGCTCCTTCGGTACAATTACAAATTCATTTTCATTTATCTCTCATATTGCTTTCCAGCCAGCTTTTAATATCAATATAATCCAGTACATTATCACTTACTTTTATCTCTTTGCCGCCAAAGAGGTTTTTATAAAATTTTTTGAATAGTTCAGCGTATTCATCTTTATGTACTGTACTAAGCCGTGAGAAAAATCTGAGCAATATGGTTTCAAATTCCTGTAAGTTCTTTTTCTTCTTTAAAAACCGTCTGCAGCTCACAACTGCATATCTTAGAACAATAATATTATTAAGTTCAAAATGAATTATTAAACCGAGTATCCTGGCATAGCTTTGTACATCTTCGTGTAATCTTCCAAAGTTTCTGTTCATAATTTCATTCAGCCAGAGTAATGATTTTGAATGATCTTTATTTAAGAAAAACATATACGCAAACTGGTAATAAAAGAAAAGCAGGTATTCATCCGGAACTGCTTTATTGTGCTGCTCAATAAATTCCTGTATCTCTTTTATCAGAACAATACCGCGTGCAATATCCTTTTTATCCCTGTACATCTCCAGCTCAATATTAAACAATCTCACCCACAATCTAACGGCAAACTTACTTTTTGAATTCAGTTTATAAGTTGCCGGTATCTCTCTTACTTTTTTTATTAATTCCGGAATTTTATCCCATTCTTTATTAACAAGCAAAAAACTTATTTCGTTACTCAAAGCAGTTGCATAAGCACCGGGATCATCGGTAATTCTATTAGGATGCTCTTCAAGCAGTTCAATAAGTTTTGTAATTGAGTCTATGGCAGCCTTGCTGTTACCGTTTATTAAGTTGGTTGTGAACAATATGTGGTAATGCAAAATTTTTGATTGCAAAGTGGTTGCATACTTTTCATTTTTTAACAGCGGATTATTTTTAAAGGATTTTTTATTTGCAGTGTAATCATAAATTTTTAGTGTCAAATTCCAATAATCATTCAGTGCATAGAGTTTTTTTATCGTCTCGTTTTCCTGCTTAACTAAATCACTTCCTTCACGTTCAATAAACCCGGTTTTTGTTTTATAAAGTTTTCTTTTCCAGTTTAGTACCTCCAGCAGGTAGGGAAGTCTTTCATATTCCAGCGCAAGTTCTTCTGCTTTTTTTATTCTGTAGTAAACCAGGTCGTACAATTCTTTTTCAAAAAGTATTTCTATATCGTTTAATAGATTAATTAGTTTAGAATTGATTGATTTGTTTGAATGATAATTTCTTAAACTTTTTAATATAAGCTCTGTTAAATAAATTTTTGTTACGTGAAGCTGCTTTACGAATTTTTCTTCTTTAAAAACTTTTTTTATTTCATTTTCATTGTACACGGTTTGTTTATCTATTACATTAAATAGCTTCAGATAGTTTTTGTTAACCGCTTTCTCTCCCAAACCTGTTTTAAAATATCTCTTCTCAGATTTACTAAGGGATTTAATTAGCAGAAAAATGTTTCCCTTTTTTACCATAGGAGTTTACGTTTATCACAAGCTTATTGTTAAATAATGTTAGAATATAACAATATAATAGGTATGTGTACGAAATATGCTTTACGTTTTCTTGATTTTAGGGTTTTACATAAACCAAAACACTTTTTACCTTTGATTCGAAATAAATTTATCATTCACAAACAATAGGAGCGGTTAAAATTATGGCTAACGTAATTAATTGGTTTGAAATACCAGCAAAAGATTTTGATAGGGCTTGTAAATTTTACGCTGAAGTTCTTGACGGTGAAGTTCAGAAAATGGATAGTCCAACAGGATTAAAGTATGGATTTCTTCCCGGAACAGAACCAAAATCAGTCGGCGGTGCAGTGGTTGCCGGAGAGGGTTATGAACCTACCACTAAAGGAACAATGGTTTATTTAAATGGCGGTGATGATTTAGAAGTGCCTTTAGGCAGGATTGAAAAAGCCGGCGGTAAAATTCTGTTGTCTAAAACTTCAATTGGTGAGAACGGGTTCATGGCGCAGTTTACAGATACAGAAGGTAACAAGGTTGCGTTACACTCAATGAAGTAGGAAGGAAATATTTTGGGTTGTCTCATAAGTATCATTTCCTCAAACCTTGCCTGGATGTAGTCTGTGTTGCACAAGTCTGAAATGTCATTCTTAATCCCGACCCATCAATTAAAAGCAAGTCGGGATGAAGAATCTCATCCTTACTAAAATTGAGATACTTCATTATGACAAAAATTAGATCTGCAATAGTCTCTGTTGTCAGGTGCGGAACGAGAGAGTAAAAATATTTACTTCTGAGACAGCCCTTTTTTTCAGAGCAGCCAAACGCTAAAAAAACAGCAAGCGAAAAGATTTTATCAAGGATATGTTATGTCACAAATAAACAAAAGCACATTAAAGTTTCTAAACGACTTAAAGAAAAACAATAACCGGGAATGGTTTAATGATAATAAACCCAGGTATGAAGAAGCCCGTACAAATTTTGAAGAATTCATTGCAAACCTGATTATGGATATCGCGAAGTTTGATCCGCCAATTGGAGGATTAAATCCTAAGAAAAGTATTTTCAGGATATACAGGGATGCTCGTTTTTCGAAGGATAAAACTCCATATAAAATTAACCTTGGTGCACATCTATCACCACATGCTGCTCAACTGCACGATAGGGCTGGATATTATATTCATTTAGAACCAAACAAAAGTTTATTGGCGGGAGGAGCGTATCTTCCACCGGCTCCCTGGCTAAATGCAATAAGGTATGAAATAAACAGGAACAGTAAGGAATTGAAAAAGATCATCAACAGCAAAAACTTTAAAAATTACTTTGGGGAATTGGAAGGGGAGAAATTAAAATCTGCTCCACGGGATTATCCAAAAGATCATCCGGAAATTGAATTGTTAAAATTCAAAAGCTACCTTGCAGTGCACAAAGTGAGTAATGGAGAAGTACTATCCGATAAGTTTTTACAATACTCAACAAAAATATTTAAAGCGCTCCATCCGTTTGATAATTTTTTAAATACTGCAATAGAAAATCATAGATACGGCTAAACCGGATATCGGCGGACAGGCAAACTGCAGGAGGATTAATAATTAACGGGAGTTAGAAGCAGAAAACGAAAGAAAAGAATAAATATTTGAATATGTCTCTGAATGTAGAAACACGGCAACCCGCAGCTAAGCAAAATTGCCGCGTTAAATAATTAATTATTCCAGCGGAATCTTATTTTTATTTTCCTCGAGCCAGCCATCAAAATTTTGAAGAGAAGGATTTAATGATTTGGTGAATTCAATGCTTCTTGCACCGGAAAAATAATCTTCAAAATCGTGGAAGAACTGAAACATATTACCGAGATCTTCTGCGCCGGGGAAACCTAAGCCGCGGTAAACTTCAAAAGGAACTGTCTTATAAACAACTTCCTGCCCAAGTGCTTTTGTAAATGACTCAGCCATTTCTTTCCCGGTTAGTTGGTCTCCGCTTATTCCAACTGTTTTACCTATAAATTCATTACCTTTTTTGAAAATTGCATAAGCGGATTTTCCTATATCCTCTACAGCAATTGCCGTCAGTTTTTTATCACCCAAGGGCAATGAAAGTGCAAGCTTTCCGTCTTCACCCTTTTTAGGTCCCATTCCAAAGTAAATGAAATTCTCCCAGTAAAATGATGTTAGCAATAATGTAACGGGAAGATTTAAATCTGTAAAATGCTTATCGGCTTCACCTTTAGAATCGAAGTGGGGAACCTTATATTTATCGCCAAGTGTGGGCATCCTGTTATCATCGATCGGGATCCACTTACGTGTATCTTCCAAAGTAGACCAGATAATGTGCTGCACATTTGTTTCCTTTGCTGCTTTTGCAATTGAAGCTGCTTGTGCAGTTTCTTTTTCAGGTGAAAAGTGTTCCCAGAAAAATGTTACACCGTAAACACCATACGCTCCGGCAAACGCTTTCTTCAAGCTTTCGTAATCATCAATATCTGCTGCAACTACTTCAGCACCCATATCAGCAAGTGCTTTTGCTTTATCCGAATTTACATTTCTTGTTAATGCGCGAGCAGTAAAATCACCGGATTTATCCGCTAAAATAGCACGAACCAAACCACCGCCCTGCGCCCCTGTTGCCCCAAGAACGGCAATCACTTTTTTGTCTGCCATAAAGTACCTCCATTATGTAATAAATTGTTTTTTGAATAAAATAATATAATATTTTGTGTGTGTTATAACAAGTAATTCTAAATTGCTTTTGTCGTAAAAATCCTAAGAATATTAATAAAAATTATTTTTAATTCACAATCAAAAATAAAAATTGAGCGATAATATAAAAAGAAATATAAAAAAATTTTCCACCCGGTTTGAACTTTTAATAAGTTTAAATGATATTTGTAATGGATATATTTTGCATAGATATGATCAGCTTAAGTATTAAAGAGATTTAGTTATGAAGAAAAGACAATCACTTTTTTATCACATACTTATTTTTGTATTAGCACAGATTGCCTGGCTCGCATTGCTGGGATTATGGATATACTGGTATGTTTTTAATTACATAGTATTCAAAAAAGTAGGCGACCAGGTTTCTCCCCAACTTACTTATGACATTACAAATGTAGTTCCATTTGTAATTGGGTTGGTTCTACTAATAGGAATATCGTTTACAACCACATGGATATTCCGGCATTTAAATCTCCAGCTTCGTTTAAATAAACTGTATGATAACTTTATCGGCAATGTAACGCACGAATTAAAATCACCTCTCTCATCCATACAACTTAATCTTGAAACACTAAATTCACGTAATGTTCCGCCCGAAAAACGAAAAGAATTTATTAATCTGATGATGAAGGATTCAAGCCGGTTGCAAAGACTGATCAATTCAATCCTCGAAATCTCTGCACTCGAACAAAAAAAATTAGCACACGATTACCAGGTTTACAAAGCAGAGCCTCTTGTAAGGCAACTGCTGAATGGATCAATAGAACAATTCAGGTTGTCCGAAGGATCTGTTACAATAAATGGAAGTACACAATGTGAAATTGTAGTAGACAGAAATGCGTTGAAAATAGTACTTGATAATCTCGTTGATAATGCTCTAAAATACTCGACTGAACCAATTCATATAAATGTAAACTTCAGCCACAATACAAATAAATTTTTTATTGAATTTTCTGACAAGGGCATCGGTATTCCACCTAAAGAACAAAAAAAGATATTCCATAAGTTTTACAGGATATATCATAAAAATGTACCATCAGTTAAAGGAACCGGGTTAGGTCTTTATTGGGTAAAGGAGATAATTAAAAACCATGGTGGAAAAATTTCGCTTTTCAGTGAGGGTGAAAATAAGGGTACCACTTTTAAAATAGAGTTTCCAATCTATAAAACATCTAAAAAGAGATTTGTAAATAAACTGCTTAAAAGAACTGAAAGAAATAAAGAACGGATTTTGGTTGATGGCTAACAAATCACTTATAAATAACAGAATATTATTAGTTGAGGATGAGGAATCTCTTGCAGTTGGATTGGAATATAATCTTGTAGAAGAAGGTTACACTGTAGATTGGGCAAAAAATGGTAGAGAAGCATTAAAACTATTTGAGTCAAAAAAGTTCGAACTTATAATTCTTGATATAATGCTTCCTTATGTAAACGGATTTGAAGTTGCCGAAAGAGTTCGGCAAATAGATCCACAAATACCAATCCTAATTTTAACAGCCAGAACTGCTACAGGCGACAAGATTAAGGGGTTGGAATCAGGTGCCGATGATTATCTAACAAAACCGTTTCATCTTAAAGAGCTTTTGCTGCGTGTAAAAGGTATGCTCAAACGTAAAGCCTGGTATCAAAAAACATCTTCTAAACAGCCGGTATATAAGTTCGGCGACAACGAAATTAACTTTGAAAACTTTAGTTGTAAATGCAAAGATAAAGAGTTCACCTTAACGGCGCAGGAAGCTATGGTTATGAAATACTTGATAGAGAATAAGGAGAAGATAGTCTCCCGTAAGGAATTATTAGAAAACGTATGGCATATGAATCCTGATATAGAAACACGGACAGTGGATAATTTTATTGCCCGCCTCAGAAAATATTTTGAACCTGATCCATCAAACCCGGTTTATATTAAAAGTGTTCGTGGTGCAGGATATGTTTTTGAAAATAAACCGCTCTAAATAATCTGCCTGTGTAGAGTTTGCAAAATAAAGCAAAAACTTTTTCCTGCCGAAAAAATGATGGTGAAACAAGATTTAATGAAGAAACTAAATTCGGGAGAGCATAAAAAATGCCGCACAAGGCGGCATCATAACACTATTTAACAGTAAGAATTAATAACGTCTTCCACGGCTTCCACCGCCTCTATTATCGCGTCTTGGCCTTGCCTCGTTTACAACAAGCTTCTTTCCTTTAAGTTCGTATGCGTTTAAGGTGTCAATTGCTTTTTTAGCATCTGCCTGTCCGGCCATTTCAACAAAACCAAATCCCTTTGATGTCTGAGCAAACATATCGCGAATGACTTTTGCGCTGCTAACTTTTCCATGCTCTGAGAACAAACTATTAAGATCTTCTTCGCTTACGTCCTGGGATAAATTACCCACATAGATATTCATTTTTTACTCCTTTTAGATTTAATAAAAAATAATCTTCAGCACGCTATCGTCAATGAATAAAACTTTAGCTGGTGCTTTTGTCACTGTAGAAAAATTTAGGATCAGATAACTGTTGATATTCAGAAATGTACTCTTTTCGTAATTTTTTATGCAGAACAATCTCAATGTAGAGTAATTAATCCGTATTTACAAGCACTCTACCATTGTATGGATATACGTCATTCTTGTTTTCAACGATATAAAAATCTTTAGGCTCTCCATTCAAACCAGCCATGTATTCAAATCTTTACTAGATTTCTTTACTATCAATCTTATTCCAGGTCTGTTCGTTATATAATACCAAATCCACTCAGCCATTACTCTTATTCTGTTTCTAAAATTTATCAGATACATTATGTGTATAAAAGACCATGTAAACCATGCAATTAAGCCGCTAAGCTTCAAACCCTTAATCACTGCAACAGATTTCCCTTTTCCGATAGTAGCCATTGCTCCCATATCCCGATATTTAAATCTCCTCCTTGCCTTGCCAGATAATCGTTTATGAATGTTTCGTGCCACATATTTACCCTGCTGCATTGCTACAGGTGCCAATTCAGGTAAGAATTTTCCTTTTGCATCTTTAATAACTGCAGCATCGCCAATGATGAAAATATCCGGATCATCTTCAATGCTTAAATCAGGATTTACCATTCCCCTGCCTGAATTATCCAGTACAATGCCAAGTGTTTTAAGCAGGGGAGAAGCCTTGTTGCCTGCTGCCCATATAACGTTTCTGGTTTTTATAAATTGATTGCCGAGCTGAACACCGTTTTCATCTATACCCGTCACACGTTCATTCAGAATAATTTCAACTTCCAAATCTTTCAATACACGCAGAACTTTTGCAGATAATTTCTCAGGAAATGCCTGCAGCAATCGAGGCAAAGCTTCAATTAAGAAAACCTTTGTCATCTTTGAATTAATATTTTTAAAATCTTTAATAAAGTTTTTGTTCACAATCTCTGCAATAGCTCCGGCAAGCTCAACGCCGGTAGGTCCGCCGCCCACAATAACAAAGTTCAGATATCTTTCCCGCAGTGTTGAATCTTCCATCCGCTCGCCAGCTTCAAGTGAAAGCAATATATTTTCTCTTATTTTTAGTGCATCGTTAAGGGTTTTTAATCCTGGTGCATATTTTTCCCATTCATCTTTTCCGAAATAGGAATGACGGGAACCGGTCGAAATTATTAAGTAATCGAATAACAGGGATGAACCGTTAAATATTACTTTCCTGTTTACTTTATCAATCGAGGTGACTTCGGCCATTATAGTTTTAACGTTTTTATTTTTACCAAAAATTGATCTAATTGGATTAGCAATATCCCCGGGCGACAGCGCAGCAGTTGCAACCTGATACAAAAGCGGCTGGAATAAATGGTGATTGGTTTTGTCAATTATAGTTATATCAAAATTGCGTTTAGCTAAAACTTTTGCTGCAGCCAAACCGCCAAATCCACCGCCAATTATAATAATCTTCTTCACCAGTAATATTTATAAAAAATTAAAAAGTACATTTGTGAGTTTAAATTAAGAAAGAAACTAATGAATTGTTTTGCGAGCAGTTACAAAATAAATTTTATATACCAGTACGGGTTTTGGATAAATGTTTAACAGTCAATGAATAAATTCTTTTGAAATTTTTATTACAAATGAACAAACTGTTCGTAAACTTTCTAATTGTATTCGTATTTAATATTATAAATTCTTTTTCCATGCATTTCTTAACATTTTTTGTTCTGCTGTAAGTTCATCCATTTCTTCAAAAATGTGATGATCAATTCTTTGCTGCAATATAACCTTAACATCTATTTCTTTACTGTCACGTTCAACAACAACGTCAACAGAATCACCAACATTCATAGCTCTAATATCCTTAAAGACTTGCCGGGCGTTTTGCATACTTAGTTCCTTATCCAACACCTTAACAATTATATCGTCTTCTCTTAATCCTGCATTGTACGCTTCTTCACTAACTCTAAATAACTTAAGCCTGTTGTCGTCACTTAAAGATATCTCAACTCCAAAAGATGGTTTAGTATCATCAGATGGTCTTTCGGCAATGTAGTTGAAGCCCAGCTTTTCTACTTAACGAAAGGTAATGGTTTTGTGCCTTTTATATAATCATTAATAAACTGTTCAATTTCCGGGTAAGTTATGTTTACAATTATTTCAAAAAATTCATTTTCCAGAAAGGGTTTATATTTTCCGTACTTTTTCAGCAGCTCTAATAATACCTCTCTAAGTCCGCGGGTGCCATTGGATAATTCCAGAAGCCTTATATCTAACAAGGCTGCTGTAACTGCTCCTTTGTTATAAAAATTAATAAAATCCATAATTCCCTGGTCTGAATACACCTCCCGGCTCAGTTGTGTTAGGCTGATATCCTGATTGAGTCGGTCACTAATATTCAGTTTTTGAGAAAATCTTTCGAAGTATTCATCCGTTGTAATTAGTTTGCTGCGTAGCTGCATAATATCAGAAACCCATTCTGTTACACCTTCGTAAAGCCAAATATGTTCGGAGGCAGTTGGTATCATGAAATTAAACGGTTGAATAATATTACTGTGAAGATTCAAAGGGGTAAGTATGTGCATAAACTCATGAGCCATGGCGTCCCGTCTGCTATTGGAAAGGCTTCCTCTTGCCGGATAAGTATAAAGGGAGCTATAAGAGTGTTCTAAAGCACCTGCTCCGTGAAAATTGTTGCGGGTAAATGTTTCCATATCCATTAAGCAGAACAGAAAGTTATAATTTTTTACAGGTGAATATCCTATAAAGTTACCCGCTGATTGTAAAACTTCATCCGCTATTTTTAATATTTTATCTGCAGTAATTGAGGTGTCTGCCGAATAAACATAAACCCCTACCTTTATGTCATTAACCATCGTACTTGCAACGGTTAAATCACCGAGTAACACAGGCGAATCTGCAAGCCGGTCATATGTTTCGGCAATGTAATATCCCTGATCATTAACATTCAGAGATGTGCCTATTGTCCAATTGGAATTGTAATCTATTTTAAGCTCGACAGGGTTTGATTGAAGACCTTCAAAAAAGCCAAGAACTCCAAAAGTGTTCATTACGATAAAATCATTTTCGATTCCTGTTCCACCCATGGGCATCACATCATCTTCTGTAATATCTGCATCAAAAGTATCTTCCACATCATAAGTAATTTTTGCCAGCTTATCGGTATTGCTGATTTTCCATTGGTTAACCGATATATGCTCAGATGCTAATTCATTACCATTCTTATCGAAGGCTTTAAATGTTTTTACAAATCTGCCGAAGTTTAAAACATCATATGTACCCGGTACGGTTGCAGGCATATTGTATATATTGTTTTCCTCTGAAAGACCATCTACAAAAACGGTAACGTGGAAAAGATCATCTTCATAATTTGTAACATCAATATTGTAAACTATTTTGGTAGACGATTTGCCAATAGTTGTTTCTTGAGTGCTGCAGCCAGCAAGAAAAAGGACAGAAAGAATAAGACATAACTTCTTCATTTTAATTTCTCTAATAATTTTAATAAAAGAATGTTTAATAAACTTACAAAATTATATTTGTTATAAACTATCTAAAATGTAATTGGGATAGCGGGAATAATTGATTTACAAGAAGTAAATGAAAATAGTGATTTATTAATTCGTTCCTAAAAATGACGATTAATAATTAATATAACACAAAAAAGTTTACTTTATTGTGATTGTTCCGTGATAATTAGAAATTATCTTATTTTTCGAAATCTATTTATTAATAATCATAGGAGACACTATGAAAATATTATCGATTTTTGCGATTGATAGAGTTATTATTTTATACGGATTTAAGTTAATATTTAAATAGGAATTTGCCGGTAATAGAAATGAAAAATGTACTCGTAATTGAAGACGATAAATCAATTGCTGATCTTTTAGAAATCCACCTGATAGATCTGAACTGCACCGTTACAAAAGTGCTTGACGGTGAGAAGGGTTTAAAGGAAGCGTTAAGCGAAAATTACGATTTTATAGTACTGGATTTAATGCTGCCCAAAGTAGATGGTCTTGAGATTTGTAAAGAGGTTAGAAAAAAGAAAACTTACACACCCATTTTAATGCTTACTTCAAAATCTGAAGAAATTGATAAAGTGCTGGGTTTAGAAGTTGGGGCGGATGATTATCTTACCAAGCCCTTTGGAATAAGGGAATTTATAGCAAGAGTAAAAGCAATATTTAGAAGAACAGACGCTCTCAACAAGGAAAAAGACAACGAGGTTGATATAATAACCGGACCCTTAAAAATAGAAATCTCAAAACGAAGAGTGATCCTTAACGGTGAGCGGGTTGATTTAACTCCAAAAGAATTTGATCTGCTGCATTTACTTGCATCTCATCCCGGCAGAACTTACACCAGGGAGGAATTATTAAGTATCCTTTGGGGATATCAATACAACGGTTATGAACATACAGTTAACTCGCATATAAACAGGCTGAGAAGCAAAATTGAATCGGATCTTTCTAATCCAAAATATATTTTAACTTCATGGGGAATTGGTTACAGATTTAACGAGAACGAGGAGAATTAGATATTTTATGAAAGGTATACAAAAAACAAAAACAAGTTTTTTCAACAGTCTTTATTGGAAAATTGCTGCAATCTTTTTGATTACCCTATTGGTACTTTCAGTCGTTTATCTTTACATCTCTGTTTACACTGCTGAAATGTACTTTCAGGAAACCAGCCAAAAGTTAAACGCTGAAATAGCACCGCATATTGCGGGAGATAATCAATGCTTTGTTAATGGTGAAGCAAATGAAGCAGCGCTAAAAGAAGTTTTTCACAATGTGATGATCATTAATCCCAGTATAGAAGTTTATCTTCTAAATACCGATGGAAAGATTCTGACTTATTTTGCACCTAATAAAATAATTGAACTTGAATATGTTCCGCTGAATCCAATAAAGGAATTTATAGACGTTAAAGGTGAAGCATTTATTATGGGTATTGATCCTAAAAATGTACATTCGATGAAAGGGTTTTCTGCATCCGAAGTTTATGAAGACTCTACATTTATGGGTTACATTTATGTGATCCTTGGCGGAGAAGAGTATGAAAATGCTGCACAGTTAGTCTTTGGTAGTTACATGCTCAGGTTGGGTGTACGATCGATGAGTATCACTCTTATTGCAGCAGCAATTATTAGTCTTATTGCTCTTGCATTAATTACTAGAAATCTTAGAAAGATTATTGTTGTAATAAGAAGATTTAAAGATGGGGATCTGAATGCCAGGATTAAACTGCGAGGTAAGGGAGAATTGAGTGAGTTTGGAAATTCGTTTAATGAAATGGCAGATACGATTGTAAGTAACATAGAAGAAATGAAAACAATGGATAATTTAAGAAGAGAGTTAGTTGCAAATGTATCTCATGATCTAAGAACACCGTTGGCTACGATTCAAGGATATATAGAGACCATAATGATGAAAGCCGATATTCTGTCTGATGCGGAAAGAAAAAGCTACTTGGAGACAATATTTCGCAGCACAGAAAGATTGAAAAATTTAGTTGAAGAACTTTTTGAATTATCAAAACTTGAAGCGCGAGAAAGTAAACCAACCCCCGAACCTTTTTCAATTGCTGAATTAGTTCAGGATGTACAACAAAAAAATCTTATAATTGCTAAACCTAAAAACATTGATCTCTCATTAGAATTTCCCTTGGACCTGCCACTGGTAACTGCGGATATTGGAATGATGGAAAAAGTTTTGCAAAATCTTTTAGACAACGCACTCAAGTTCACACCTAACGGCGGAAAAATTACTATTAGTTTGGTTTCTCAAAAAGAAGATGTTTTGGTAAGCATCAAAGATGATGGACAGGGTATTAGCCCGGATGCGTTACCTCACATATTCGAACGCTATCAAAAGGCAGAAAGAACCAGCTCTGTTGATAATGAGGGCTTGGGACTTGGATTGGCAATCGTAAAGAAAATATTAGAGGTGCATGAAATTAATATAGATGTAAAAAGTACTAAAGATACCGGAACTGTTTTCTCATTTAAAGTGCCAATCTTTAAAGCCAACCAAAGAATAGATAAAAAGTTTGAGTACAGCTAAATCGTCACGCATTAAATAATAATACCGTATTCTGCGGTACTATAACTATTCGCCCCCATAATATTTCAATATCGTTTTCCACCACCGCGTCCTCCTCTGTTATCTCGTCTTGGTCGTGCTTCACTAACAATTAATTTTTTTCCTTTAAGCTCCTGCGTGTTAAGATTTTCAATTGCTTTCTGAGCTTCCGCCTGTCCGGGCATTTCAACGAACCCAAATCCCCTTGATTCCTGACTGAACATGTCACGAATCACTTTCGCACTGTTAACTTTTCCATGCTCACCAAAAAGATTGTTCAAATCTTCTTCATTTACATCAGAAGCGAGGTTGCCCACATAGATATTCATTTTACTACTCCTTTTAGGATTTATAATATAAATTATTCTTGTTGAATTTTTAAATCTTCAACTATTTACTACCATTGGATAAATAACAGATATGGCGGATATCCAATGTAGTTCTGCTATCTAAAATTATTTTGTACGACACTTAAATTTAGAATAAATATTTTGTGGTTACAAGTAATTTCTGTTCGGTTCTCAACCAAATATCACTTTTAAGATAGTGCAATAAATTAATTTGTTAGTACAGGGTGTTTTAAATGATGATCTGTGGCGTCCTGATATTTTTTAGCAACAGCTATCAACGTACCTTCATCAAATAATTTTCCAGTAAAAGTTATGCTTGTGGGCAAGCCTTCATCCGAAAATCCATTGGGCAGCACAACACATGGATGCCCGGTTAAATTTGTTAACAGAAGATTATCGCCCTCCCACGAGGGAGCAATATAGAGATCAACTTCTTCAAATAATTTCTGCATCTCATTAATTAAAACCGTTCTTATTCGGTTAGCATTTATATATTCAACCGCCGGAATGAAACGAGCAGAACGGAATGTGTTTGACCATGCATTTTTAATCTGCCTCACAAGCAAGTCATCCCTGTTGCTTCGTGTTAACTCATCAAATGCAGCACCGGCTTCTGCGGAAAGAATGAATGATAGTGAGTTGACATCAAAAGCCGGTAATTCAACAGGAATTAATTCTGCACCCAGCTCTTTTAATTTTGCAAGCGTTAAAGAATCATTTTTGTGAAATGCATAATCTTTATCAAAATCATTTTTTAAATAACCTATTTTTATTTTGCTTAAATCAACAACCGGCAAATAATTGAACGGCGCATCGTACAATGTGGGATCGATACCATCCTTACCATAAATAGCTTCAAACACAATTGCAAGGTCTTCTGTATTTCGGCAGA
>JADFPP010000141.1 GCA_022562275.1 Bacteroidota bacterium | reverse complement strand
ACGTATCTGATCTTGCAGGTAATACTATAGACCCGCAAGCTAACTCTGCTCAATACTTCTTTGAGGTGGACATAACACCACCACAACTGTTTAGTGCTTTCGCAATTGTTCCAACTCAAGTGACATTATTTTTCTCAGAAACTTTAGATCCTCAATCAGCTCAGAACGTAAGTAATTACAATATCAATAATGGCATAAGCATTATAGATGCTGTACTAAATAGTAATAATACAGATGTTACATTAACTACATCTGCCCACGATACAAATCAAACTTATACTGTTACAGTCAGTAATGTTACTGATCTTTCAGGTAATGTGATCTCTCCGAACAACAATTCTGCTGATTATCAACTTATTATTTTATCAGGTCCTGTATTCCCTATAGATCTTTTCGGCACACCTGAATCTGAGAAAACTGTTACTATTAACTTATCTTTACCCGGGAATATGCCCGACCTATTAACTTATCATTTGATTGCATATGATGCGGACCACGGTGGTAATGATCCTCCCGAAGGTCAAGCTTTTATTAATGGTAATGGACCATTAGAGCTATTCCCTGGTGCAACACAGGCAAATGGTGATGGACAAACTAATAGCTTCGCTTTTACTTTACCTTCATCCTGGTGGGTAAATGGTGTTAATGAATTGAGATTTGTAAGGTTGTACTCTACAGGCTATCGTATTGATTCCGCTTTTATTAGTTTAGATGTAACAACCGATATACAGGAAGAGAAAAACATTCCAAATGAATTTACTCTCGATCAAAACTATCCGAACCCTTTTAATCCATCAACCAGTATTTCATTTAGTTTACCGGAAGATTCTAAGGTAAGATTATCTGTTTACAATTTATTGGGTGAGATGGTTGAAGAATTAGCCAATGATGAATTTTCTGCAGGTACTTACACATTCTCATTTAATGCTGATGGTTTAACTTCAGGTATTTATATTTACAAACTGCAAGCCGGAACTTTCCTTGCTATAAAGAAAATGATATTACTACGATAAATTTATATAACTTATAAATTGTGAGATATCAATATAATCTATACCTCCATTTAATGCCGCCTCCCTATCCGTTCCACAATTTCCGATAAAGAGTAGTTCTTTTTTAACTAATTTATACTTATTTAAAATATGATCTATAAAAAATGGTGACGGCTTTCTTTTATCTTTACCAAAAGAATCACAATAGATTACTTGAATTAAATTTTTAAATGGAATATTTAATGATCTATATTTGTTGACCTGCTGAATAGGATTCCCATTTGTAGCAATAAATATTTTGAATTTTTGAAAATTTTCCAAAATAAAATCATATAATATTTTATTTATTGGAATTGAGTTCTCCATTATTGGAACTGTCCTCAGGGAATT
The DNA here is from genome assembly GCA_022562275.1 of Bacteroidota bacterium. Lineage (GTDB taxonomy): Bacteria > Bacteroidota > Ignavibacteria > Ignavibacteriales > Ignavibacteriaceae > BMS3ABIN03. The sequence goes on along the minus strand of JADFPP010000141.1, from coordinate 2,301 downwards.
CAGAAAATTTTCCACACTATAATTCTTTATATTGAAGTTTTTCTCCAACTTCTGATATAAATTTTTTCTGCCCTCAGCTAAAAAGGTCGATATTAAAAACTCCTCTAACTTTACCTTTTGGGAAGAAGAATTTACCTTGTGAATTTTTTCGGCGGCAAAGGAATATGCTAATTTTAGATACTCGATCTCACTATAAAGAGTATCATCAAGATCAAAGATAAGCGAAGAATATTTATCGAGATCTAATAAATCGTCAGAGCTGGCCAATTTGTTTTTCATCATAGACTGCGATTCCTCCCCAATATCTTAATAAACGTGTATTCCAATTAATTTTAGGAAGATCAAAGCTTTCCCCGAGAAGTGCTTTAACTGATAAATAAATTATGTTTGCACCGGAAAAAGTTGAAAGAACCATTGTTCCTTGAATTCTAGGATTTGATTCTAGAATTTTAGGACAGTCCTTTCCATCAAGTTTAAATTGAAATCCAAAACAATATTCTAATCCCAGACTATTGGAGAGTGCAAGTGAGTACTCAATAATCTTTTTATGTTTTATTGATTTACCTGTAAAAGTTATACCTGAACGCACCATTTCTCTTAAGCGAGGAATAACAATAGATTGCTCATTATATCTAAAAACATCTACAGTATATTCAATCCCGCTTAGAAATTCAGTTAATATAAGTTCTGGAAATGAATCACCAATAATACCGTGCAAATTATCCATCTTAGTAGTTAAGCTTGTTGGTTTTTCTGAATAAAAAGCCTTTTTAGAATCAAAATTTTCATCAATTATTCTCACACCTCGAAGACCATTTGATATTGGTGGTTTTACAACTACTTCCCTTTTAGGCCATCCTAACTTTTTAGCAAATATTTTTAAATCTTCAAAATTATTGACTTTTCTAAACTTACCAACTGGAATGCCTATTTCATTACATTTTTGCATCAGTAGATACTTATTATTAGACATTTCAATTGCTCGCGAATCGGAAACTAATATTCGTGTTCCTTTTTGTTCAAACAACTTTTTCTTCTCTGAAAGTAATGATAATTCAAATGTGTTTTGAGGAATTATAATATCTACTCCTTCATTATGACATATTTTTTCCATGCTGTCTAGATATTCATCTTTTAATGATGAATGATGTATTTGAAAAAACTTATCGCACACATATTTCCCTACAACTTCTAAATTACTATCGGTTCCGATGATATAAACACTTCTATTATCAAAATTGTTCTTTAGAGAATATAGTGTTCCTAAAATTCCTGGTGCCCCAGCACCTGTAATTAAAATTCTAAGGTTCTTCACATTAACTTCACGATTACATACATACAAAAATTTTCTCCCATGGCTAATATTTTAAGTCTTTTTTAAATATAATGCTAGTTTAATCAATTTAAATTTAGGACTCCTTCAATAAGCAAATAATTGAACCACTTATACTTAAATCATCCAACGAATTACTTCAAAAGCTTCTGCAAATTGCGTGTTTATTTGAACTCCTCTTGTGCGTGCGAATCCCCAAATAAACTCTTCAGAAAAATAGCTTCTTTTTTTAATAATTTGAGAATTATATGATTTTAACAGTTCAATCTTTTTTTCAACATATTTTTTATCCAACTGAACAAATAATTGTGTGTGAAACGTTACGTGATTCCAAGGAAGTTCATAACATATAATAGAAGAAGTTCCTTTAAAAGCTCTAACCATTTCCGTAGCCACAATAATATGGTCTTGATGAAAATCATTAAGAGATGGACCTATAACTAAATCTGGAAGGAATTTATTTCGTATCTGAACTAGTGATTCTAATATTTCCTGACGCTTTTCGTGCAATTTTCTTACCTGGAAATGGTTTATAATATATTGATCCTTGTGTAAATCCAGTTTCTTCGTAACATTTATAAATTCTTTTTCAAGTGTATCTTTATCCATCTCCTTCGGAAGGGATTCCTCAGCTGTTGAGAACACTACCCACAAAATCTCTTTTTTCTCAGCTATGAATTTAATTATCGTGCCACCCGCACCCAACTCAGCATCATCTGTATGTGGTGACAGTACTAAAATTTTGTTAAACATAAATATCCTTTTAATTAAAATTTAAATAGTTGCCAGTTTAATTTTTACAATTTTTATGGGGTGTTATTATTCATAATTTGATAATAATTTATTAATTTAACATATCTTTCTGTCATCACTGTACCGGAAATCTTCCTCAATTCTTCATACGCATTCTTTACTTTCAACATTCGAGTATCCGGATCTTTTGCTAAGGATATAACTTTCTCTGCAAG
>JADFPP010000016.1 GCA_022562275.1 Bacteroidota bacterium | reverse complement strand
AGTTGAGGAGGGCAAACTTTATCAGGAAACCGATTTTAATAAAATTATAGAGATTAAAGCGCGTGAAGAAAAAAGAGTTAAAATCTTATTATCAGAAATAAACCAGAAGGAAAAGAGCATCGTATTTTGTGCTTCTCAGGATCATGCACTTGCCATTAGAGAGTTAATTAATCAGCATAAGGAAAGCAGTGATCCAAAATACTGCTGTCGTGTAACTGCAAATGATGGTGCACTTGGAGAACAGTACTTACGTGAATTTCAGGATAATGAGAAAACAATTCCTACAGTTCTAACAACATCACAAAAATTATCGACTGGTATTGATGCAAGAAACATTAGAAATATAGTTCTGCTGCGTCCAATTAATACAATGATAGAGTTTAAACAAATTGTAGGTCGTGGTACTCGTTTATTTGAGGGCAAAGATTATTTCACCATCTATGATTTTGTAAATGCATATCATCACTTTTCCGATCCTGAATGGGATGGCGAACCAATAGAACCTGAAGAACCTAAATCAGGAAAAATTAAAGAACCGAAAGAACCTTACGATAGTCAAGAAGATGACGAGAAGGAAGAAAAAAAGAAAAAACTAAAAATAAAACTGCGTGATGGAAAAGAAAGAGAAATCCAACATATGATAGCCACTTCTTTTTGGAGTGCAGATGGAAAACCAATATCAGCAGAAGAGTTTTTAGAAAGTCTATTTGGTAAACTACCTGAATTTTTCAAAAGTGAAAAAGAGCTTCGGGAAATTTGGTCTAATCCATCAACTCGAAAATCATTCTTAGAAAAACTTGAAGAAGCTGGCTATGGAAGTGATGAACTAACTATGCTGCAAAAATTAATAAATGCGGAAAAAAGTGATTTGTTTGATGTACTTGAATATGTTTCTTTTGCTATAAAACCAATTACCAGAGAAGAAAGAGTAGTAAAGGCAAAGGGAAATATTTTTAGTGGGCTTGATGATAAACAAAAAGACTTTTTAGACTTCGTTTTATCTAAGTATATCGAAACAGGTGTAAGCGAACTTGCACAAGATAAATTACCAAGCTTGCTGGAATTGAAATATCATTCGATTACAGATGCAGCAGAAGAACTTGGCGGAGTAGATAAAATTAAAAATACATTTATTGATTTTCAGAAATACTTGTATGCGAGAGAAGCAGCTTAAAAAAATGTTAGAATAACAATCATTAAAAATTATCAGTAAGATGAGAATAGTCTATCCGAATCAAGTTTGAAAATTTTTTATTTCTTTCAATGAACCATAAAAAGTGAAGGACAGTATTCGTTTTATATGTTGTACCAAAATCTATTAAAAATTAAAAAGTTAAAGAGCAAACTCTATAATATTTTATCATATATACTACCCGCAACTTTGGCGATAATATTTATTCTTTTTACAATCTCTTTAGTATCAACTTTCTCTTCTGCAAAATCGTTACCTGTATATATTTCAAACGAAGGTTTCGATAATTTATTTAAATTATACAGTTCTACAATTCAGTTAGGGGCTGCTTTGCTTGCGGTAATAGTGATAACTTTGACTCTAGAAAGAATGAGGCAAACGAAAGAACAGATTGATATTGTAAGCAGTAACAACAGATTTACAAACTTTCACTACCATTTAGATAAGTTTGTTGAAGAAATTTCGAAAGATAAAGTAATTGCACGGTTAGATAAGCAGAATTTAGTAGATAAAGAATTGTTGGTTAAGAACTTATATTTTCAATTCTATTATGATTCGTATGAAAATTTTTTACCAGTTTTCAATCAAGATGTGCGGAAACAAATAAAATATATTAAAGCTTTATTAGACAGTATAGATGCCATTCCTGTATACAAGATGTCAGACTTTGCGGAGGAACAATTATTGAACTTCATAAGTAATCTTGAGGAAAATAAATTCATCAAGATCATACGTCAATTCACCGATGAGATAGTTGAGTCGTTCCATAATGTCATTGATAAAACCAGAGTAAAAGCTGCTTTGTATATGTATTTCAGTATTCATTTTTACAAAATAGTTTTATTCAGAGAGGGAGAGAATATTAATTTTGTCAGGGAATTTGAGTATCTGAATTATTCAGGTAAGGTTATGAATATCGCATCAGAGTACTTACTCAACTCAGGAATTGATAGTCGAAAAGGAGTTTGGAAAGTATAAAGGGGGTAAATTTGAACTGGGTTTTTCCCTCGGATTTGAAGTCCTATTTTAGTGATAATTTTATTGTTCAACATCAAAAAGATCATTTTGTCCTATCATTTTTTGAGGTTATTCAACCGGCAATCCTTGGTACTTTGGAAGAACGGAAGGCACAGGTACAGAAAATAAAACAAGTCGATGCGAAATGCATTGCCAGAATTCTTGTAACTCCTGAAAAAATGAAGGACATTGTTAATGTCATGAATGAAAATTATAATAATTATTTAAAAATAGAATAATCAGGTTTTTATATGTTATCAGGAATGATTAATACAAATGGTCATCCCAATTTAGATGCTCTTTTTTTACTACACAATTCTGCCTCGACTTCTGAGGTGTCGCTACAATTGGACATACCATTTACAAGTGGTATAAATGAAGTAATAATTGATATTCAATCTTTTTTAGACGACTATTCGTTTGAATTTGATGATTTAAAATCTATAATGTTAATATCCGAAAAAGTGCTAAGTCGCGATTGGAACTCTCCAGAGGAGGATAAAGCTTGGGCATATTTGTAAAGGGTGAGGTTATTGTCATTCCTTTCCCTTTCTCAGATCTTAGCAGAATAAAAAGAAGACCAGCTTTAGTTATAAAACCGTTAACTGGTGATGATATTATACTATGTCAAATTACAGCGAAGCAAAGACAGGACCAATATTCAGTCTCGATATCCTCAAATGACTTTGATCAAGGCTCCTTACATCAAAATTCATTTGTAAGAACTAATAGATTATTTACTGCAGATTCAAACATTATTATCAAAAGTGTTGGAACATTAAAAAATAATAAAACGTCTGAAGTTATAACAAGAATAATAAAGTTAATTCAGTCATAAACGAGCACTGTGTCTCCTCTACCACCAATCCTCACTTAATAAAATAGGCGGGGGATTTTTATTCTAATAATTTTATCAATACTAAAAAACTTTCCGAAGTCGCTTTCGACTCAGTACCGCAAGCGGCACCCCTTCAGGGCTGGCACCAACGTGAAGCGCCGTTGTCTGGCTTCGCTCCCTTTTTGCCTGTAAGCCGGCATCTATCATAATATAAACTTGCTATCGATAACCAACCCGTTTCCAGTCAAAAAAACGCTTTGTGCTTTCATCCCTACTATCCCCTTATTAAAAAAATAATTACTCTCCCCGTCACAGCGTAGTTTTAACGTAGCCGGATTCATCTCCAGGTCTCGTAAATATTTTTTTCATCTATTCATTAAATCCTTAAATTTGAAGGTAAGCACTATAATAATATTTGGGAGCTCTCGTGGAAAATTTTGAAAAAATATTTGTAGACGATGTATTTGTTATTGTAGTCCACTTAATAAGCCCTACTTTCCTAGAAGCAAACGAATTTAATGAGATAATAAAGCAACAGATTAGTTTTGGTCATACAAGATTAGTAGTTGATCTCAGTATGTGTGAACATATTGATTCGACTTTTTTAGGGGAGCTTATCAAATCATTCAAGAAGATGACTTACATTGGTGGTGCTTTGAGAATAGTTGAACCCGCCATTCCTGCAATGGATATATTCACCTCCACGAATACTCTCAGATTATTTGATTTGTATAAGACAAGAGAAGATGCTATCAAGAGTTTTGAGGAAGATATTCAACCTGAAAGTTGATGAAAACTTTCAACCTGATTGATACCCCATACCCCCGGAAAAGGAGGGGGGTGGTTTTGTGTGAGATACACGCATACATTGTAGAATAAATTTTAAAAACCGATTTTTCTCGATTGCTTTTAAATCAACTTCTCTCGAACTTATCATAAGTAAGTTATTAACCTATCGCTCATTTTCGAACCCCTCAATTTTCTTAAAGCTTTTTCCTTTATCTGTCTTATTCTTTCCCTCGTAAGATTAAATCTCTCACCTATCTCTTCTAAAGTAGCTTTATTACCAGAACCAATCCCGAATGCAAGCTTTATCACCTCAGCTTCTCTACTACTGAGAATGGAAAGAGCATTTGCGAGTTCATTCTTAAGAGATTCATTCATCAGATCTTTATCTGGCAGTGGCTGATGCTCGTTTGGAAGCACATCCATCATTGTGGTTTTATTCTCATCACCTGCTTTTAAGGGGGCATCCATTGAAACCTGACGACCTGATATTTGAAGAAGATATGCAACCTCATCGGTTGTCATATCAAGAATTTCAGCTAACTCTTCCGTAGTAGGTTTTCTTTCGGATTCCTGTTCCAGGTCTCTGAAAGCTTTGCTGATCTTTGTAAGATTACTTACACGGTTTAAAGGTAATCGAACCACTCTTGATTGATAAGCAATTGCCTCCATAATACCTTGCCTTATCCACCAGACTGCATAAGAGATAAACTTGAATCCACGTGTTACATCAAATCGCTGAGCAGCTTTAATTAAACCGACGTTTCCTTCGCCTATTAAATCGACCAGGGGAAGACCTTGATTCTGAAAATGCTTAGCAACAGAAACCACGAATCTTAAATTAGCTCGGACTAATTTCTCCTGAGCATCTTCATCTCCATTCTTAATTTTTATAGCCAGGTTTATCTCTTCATCAGGAGTTAAAAGATCAACCTTACCTATTTCCTGAAAATACTGATCTATAGATTTACTTTCGCGAGTAGTGATTTGCTTTGTTAATTTCAAGCTGATCGTTCTCCTTTCTGAAGATTTATAGATACGATAACTATCCAGGTAATTTTTCAATGGGAGGAATTTCCCAAACTACCCAAATATCATTATATAGAATATAGCGATTTAATTATATAAGAGGGTTCGAAAAACTTGATTGTTTTTAATTATGGGAACAGATGATTGCTATTGAATAGATGATGATTTATGTTTGAAGGAAATTTCATTATCAAATTGCGGATTTATCTTGGAAAATTTTGAAAAAATATATGTTGATGGTGTCTATGTTATTGTGGTTAACTTCACTCGATCTACTATTCTGGAAGCAAATGAATTTAAGAAGTTGATAAAGGATGAAATCAGTTCCGATCATAATAAATTGGTAATTGATTTAAGCAAGTGTGACTATATTGACTCGACATTCTTTGGAGTAGTTGTTCTGGCATTGCAGAAGATGATTGTTATAGGGGGTAAGCTGAAAGTAGTAGAACCTGTCAATCCGAGAGAAGATATATTTACTACCCCAAATACTCTCGGATTATTTGATTTGTATAAGACAAGAGAAGAAGCTATCAAGAGTTTTGATAGTGATTCTTAACCTATAACTTAACTACAATATCTAACTAAAAGTGACTCCCTTGCTTAATAACATAGACGCGGTTTTTTATATTAATAATTTTATCAATACTAAAAAACTTTCCGCAGCCGCTCTCGCAAAAGACTACACTAAGCTGTAAAATTCTAATAATACTCGCAGAGTACATCCCTCTGTGTGGCGGAATCTAACGATCCGTGTTAATACCCAACATTCCTTTCGGTATTTTAGAAAGACCGGTCCGTAATAGTCATTTGGTCAGGTGGAAACTCTTTAAGAATCTTCTTTACGGCTTTGGTGATTTTGTCCTCAGTCATAATCATAATTCCACTCTCACCAATTTCATCCTTATACAATCCACTCCAGATGACATTATTCGACTCAGGGTCAACAAAGTCCAAGACTAACGTGACTTCGACATTAAGTCTGCCACCACCATAATACCCCGATCCGTAACCAAACCCGTGGCGGCCATAACCGTGGTGACCAAAGCCGTGACCATAGCCTCTGTAACCATAGCCTCCGTAACCATAGCTACTGGAAAGCACATCCACTCGATCCTCTACCTGGATGCTATATGCGATCAAGAAGTCAGGTCTCTCTGCCGTTTGTTTTTGGAATCCGTTAGCCGTTAATTCCTTATCTACGGCCTTTTTTAATCGTCTTTCAAAAAGCGTATTGCGTTGAACCGCATTTGAACTTGCATTTTCTGATTGAGCTGTCCAATCAAACGTATGAAAATTGGCGAAATTAATTTCGCTATCATAGTCTGATTGCACAAGAACTGTAGAACATCCTGTAATTACTGCCATCAAGAAAATTCCACTGATAATCAAGATCCGGTTGATTTTATTTATTGCAGTCATCTCTATTCTCCTTAAAAGTAGTTATCATTTAGTTAGTTAGTTATCGTTTCAAATATCATAATATATATTTCTTTCTTTAGTTAATTACTGACCAATTATAGATATTTTTAACTCTGAAATGTGTCGTCAATAAGACAACAAAGAGGAGAATTATTGGTGGTTACTATTAAAAGTGATGAGTGTCACTTTCGCTTTTTCCCCCTTCCCTTCATCAGAGATAAGTAACAACAAATTTGATAAGAACGAAATACCTTCCGGCTGGCTTAATCGCATCTGCCTTTACACGAACAAATGAACAGAGTGATGATGCTTAATTACATAAAACGTAAATGGCTATTCCTTTTAATAGTTCTGATTCTCTTATTGTTAAAAATTTGGGTTTGGTTTATTAATGAGCCGGAAATGGAAATTGAGGGGGCGAGGGATTTTGTTGTTACTAAAAAGATGTTGCTGTTAAAATAAAATAATTCCGCAGTTGCTCTCACAAAAGATTTACCCACCGGAGTTAGATTCATCTAACGTAAGTGGGCTGCGCCTGGTTCGCTTCACTCCCAATGCTTGCTTTGGCTCCCTTTTTACATCCTTTTTTTAAGTAAAGTCGTCGGCAAAAAAACGCTTTGTGCTTTCATTCCCACTATCCCCTTATTAAAAAAATAATTGTTCAAAAAAGATTGTCACACTTTTCTATATCCGTAGACTTCGTCTCCGAGACGAGCCAATAAGCTGACGCCAACTTTTTATCACAAATATTTTTTATAAACTCATTGGTGTTAAAAGGATAAACCTGCCTGCCGTAGGCAGGGCGCTTTACCATTTAACTATTTAATTTAATAGAACCCCAAATGATAAACCAACCTAACATTTTTTTGACTCACCTCATCATCGCATTGTCAGCCAGTATTACATAACGAACATTATGCAACTAACTAAGGCAGTCCCAACATAAACTTTGTAATTCTATCTAAGTCGCATAATGTGGCATTATGTAAACTCGGCACGTAACCTAATCAACTCATCATCGTTCCGTTCGGGTGCATGGCACAAGCCATCCTTCTACTTTCAACCCTGTCTCTTGCTATATGTGCACCGCACCCTCACTCCACTTACAATATGCAAAGTAGAAGGTTACAGCCTCAGTCTTATTTGTGCGTTATTTTACTAATCTGTATTTTTATAAATAAATTATTACAAAGCAAGTCTGATTAATAAAAGGAAAGGATGTACACAATGGGCGACAAAGGCGGCAAGAAGGATAAGAGCAAGGATCAGAAACAGAAGAAAAGTAAAAAGGAACAAAAGGCAAAAGAGCTGTTAGCCAAGCAACCGAAAAAAAAGCAATAACTCAAGCAGTGTTCTAATCCCCAAAAATAATAGCTGGGCTAGCAGTATTCTTGGGGTCACTAACCTACTTTTAACTTTCTTATAATTTGAAAGGTTTGAAGTCCTCAATCGGCTACTATTTTTATTCTAAGTGTTAGCCGCAGAAATCAATTAATCTCAAAATCCCCCTCACCCAAATTATACCTCTTCATAAAATACTCTTTACTAAATTTCACCCCAATCTCACTAAGCATATTAATATAATGATTCAATAAAGATGCAGATGGGAACTGAGTATTTTTGGGAGAGCAATTTAATTATTAAAATATATAGTAATTCCTTACTCAAAATTGAGTTGAAGAGTAAATAATGCTAATTTGGTATAAGAAAATAAATGAACATTATCTGTCATAATCATTCAGATATTTAATCAAATTTGCGCGCTAAGTAATTGGCAGATGTAGTTAAAATATTTGCTAATAATCCTAAGGTTGTTTACAATAATTGATTATTTTTGTTATAAAAATTTTATAAAATCATTTCTTAAATCAAAGGGCTATGTTCCAGCTCGTATAAAAACTCTACGGCCTCACTGGGGAGGAGATCGCCATTGTCGAAGGACAAAACTAATTTAATTAAGGCAGATTAAGAGAATGGAAAAAGCATTGAAAGTAATTAGCAAGATGCACAAGGAAGGGGTGCTGAAGGAGTATGCCATCGGCGGCGCAATTGCCACTATTTACTATACGGAACCTTTTGCCACCAATGATGTGGATATATTCTTTATACCGCCTGAAGAACAAGGACTACTCGTGCTAACTCCCTTCTATGAATTTTGCACCAAAAAAGGGTACAAGACATATAAAGAATATATTCTGATAGGCGAAACGCCCATACAGTTTTTACCTGCAGCGACGGCACTGGAAAAAGAAGCTGTGCAGCATGCTGTTCCCGTGAGATACAAAAATATCCAGGTAAACATTTTAGGACCGGAATACTTAATCGCGATTTTTCTTCGCGTGTTTCGGTTGAAAGACAGGGAAAAAATTGTTAGACTTTTAGAACAAACGAAAATAAACAAGAAACTGTTGTCAGATATTTTAACCAGGCATAGTTTAGAGGAAAAATTTGAAAATTTTAAAAGGTGAGCGATGAAGAAGGTTGTTGCCAAAAACGAAAAAGAGGTAGAAAAATACAGACAAAAACTGTTTAAAGCAAAAGAAGCGTATCGCAAAGAACAAGCCAAATTGCCTTTCGAGCAGAAAATAGAAATCGTCATGAAGCTTAACAGATTTGCCAAAGAGTGGAAGCAGGTTTGAGGGCTGCCAACCTCCGCTAAACAATCGCCGATGGAAGAATTGCAGGCATTGAGATTCTTGACGCCATCAAGAGATTTGGCAGCAAAGAGGTGCTCAAGGAAGTAACTTTTTATTCCATACCTAAAAGTCAAGGCGCTGGAGCGGGAGATTGACCAGCTGGTTTATAAACTCTACTGCCTCACCGAGGCGGAAATTAAAACCGTTGAAGGAGAAAATGAAAACGCTGATTGAGCAGATGAAAACCCAGGACAGTTTTGCGCAGTTTAACTCAAACCCCGGAAGGATATTTTTAGACACAAACGTTCTGCAATACCTTTATGATTTTTGCGAATATATCTTTGAGCATTATTGGGAAAGAAAGGATTATTTTCAGGCGCGAAATGTCAAAATCAAAAAGATGGGTTACTCCATTTTATAATCAGATACACGCTGATAAATTGGATACAATCAATAGAAATATCAGCAAGCTATATGATCCAATAATGTCTATGGTTTAATTTTGATAGTGAGAGATAAGAAATAATTGATGAAAAAATTTAATCCATATAAAAACCTGTTTTATTACTATAGAGGCCCTACATCTAAGCCTATTCACTTAGAAAAACAGCTTGAGGACAACACGACCAAAGCACTTATTAACACGCTCGAATATTCTTCTAATTCTCTTGTAGTATCATTTCTTTCAGCTCTTAATATTCCAATAAAGGATAAATCTTCACCACAATATGATTTACAAGTCTCTACAGAAATAAGTCGACCAGATGCTTTAATAAATTTGGGAAAGACAAATGTTTTTATAGAATGTAAAGTTGATGCTCCCCTCGATAAGAAACAGATAAAGAATCATCTAAGGTCAATTGGAAAAGCCCACCTTGTTTGCATAACTCCGAGAGAAGATGATAGGAAAATATTATATTCAATTCGAGATTCAAGATTAAGGTTTATCACTTGGCAAAAAATTTATGAAGCCTTTTATCATTTGCTAATTAATAATAATAACATAGAAAATCTAATCGTTCAACAATTTGTAAAATATTTAGAAAGTATAAATATGGCACCATTTAATGGCTTTCAGAAAGAAGATTTTGATGCATTTCTAAATATTGAGGATGACCCACAAAAGGAATTAAGAAATATTGTAAAGAACAAACTCATACTATATATGGAGGAGCTGCGCAGAGAATTAAAGAATATTAAGTCTTTTAAAGGCTTGGTGCATAGCGTTGGAAATTTGAATAAAGATAGTAAAGTAGTTTGGGGGATGATTTGCAAGCCACCTGTAGAGTCTAAAGTTCACCAACCCCAATTTCAATTCACTTTAAATCGTAACCGTTTTCAGATAGGTGTAATGCTTGAGGGTATTAATCCAGCGAAAAAATTAAGAAAAAATATAAAAAACGATCTGGGGGGATTCTATAAAATCCTCAGAAAACTTGATGGATTCATTTTGGAAATACATCATAAGGTGAATATTGATAATCTTCCTAAAAAATTCAGGCACTATCCTGTGGCAACATTAAGATTAGGGAAAGAAATAAATAAGGAAGATATTGGATTCATATTATCAAAAGCCTCACAATACAAGTTATTTATGTTTTATTGTTATAAAGTAGTTCCAAGAGACGATAAACATTTGAATTCGAGAAAGTTTATTCATCACTCAATAAAAATATTAAACAAGATTAAACCATTTTATGAGTTTTCAAATTGAGACCTAAGAAAAATAAAGAGAAACGTTTAGAAGGCAACGTAGTAATCTTTGAAGACTTAAGCATTTACAATTCCTATCTAGAAAAGGATAAGAAAATAAATGATGAATTAAAATCTTTTCTTAAATCAAAGGGCTATGTTCCAGCTCGTATAAAAACTGAAGTGAAAATGTTCTTACAAAATAAATGTTTACAATTGGCATTGTTCATTTATGTTCAATGCTCGTGAATATTCATAAATATTGAACAAAAGTATTGATTTTAACAAATTATATAGTATATTTGTTCATAAATTATATAATTATATAAGCATTGAACAAATAAAAAATGAGAGGGAAAGAAAAAGACATAGTAGAAAAAGCCACTCAACGCTTTGAAAAAGAGACCGGGCTTAAGGTTATATTGCGCTATAATGAGCGGCATAATGAGTATGACGCTACTCTCAACATAATGGTTGATGAGCATAGCCTGGAGTTCAATGCAGAGGTTAAATTGTTTCTCAATAGGGCAAGGGTGGGATTAGTGTTGAATCGATTTAGGGGTAAGAGAGGTATGAATCTATTGATTACCGAGTATGTAAATCCTGAATTAATGAAAACAATGGAGGAGAATGAAATTAATTTTATGGATGCGGCAGGTAACGCATATATTAAAGTTCCGCCTTTGTTTATAAAAATAAAGGGGAATAGAATAGCTGGGGCTATTAAACCCGGAACAGTAAAAATAACTTTTCATACTGCCGCTCTGCAGATAATATTTACAATCCTATGTAATCCTGGAATGGAAAGAAATCCTATGCGTAAAATAGCAGAACAGGCTGATGTTGCTGTGGGTACGGTTCATAGGACTCTTAAAGAATTAAAAAGGCAGGGATACTTGCTTAACCATAATAACAGAGACAGTGTTATAATTAATAAAGAAGACTTATTGGAAAGATGGGTAACGTTATATGCGGAGAAATTAAAGCCAAAGTATTTAGCAGGAAGATATGAAATTAGAAATGAGTTAATTGAAGATTTGAATTTAGAAAAATATGATGCTTTATGGGGAGGAGAAGAGGCTGGAGCAAAACTAACAAACTATTTACGGCCTTTTATTTATACCATTTATATTGGTAATAGGCAAGGAGAATTTATATTAAGAAACAGGTTAAGAAGAGATCCCAAAGGAAATCTGATACTTATGAAGAAATTCTGGAGGTTTGAGAACTATGGTTATGTGGATATGGTTCACCCAATTTTAGTTTATGCTGATTTACTTGCTACAGGAGATCCTAGAAACATTGAGACAGCTAAAATAATTTATGAGAAGGAAATTGTTAGATATATCAAAGAAGATTGACGCGCTCAATCTGGAAATACTAAAGAAGATAAAAGAAATAGCTGACAACCTGAAGATAGATTTTTTTATAGTGGGCGCAATCGTTAGGGACATAATACTCAACTATATATATGAAATCGAAATCTATAGAGCAACCAACGATATTGATTTTGCGGTTAGGGTAAGGAGTTGGGATGAATATAATCTTCTTGTAAAAGAAATCGAAAAAAAGAAATTCCAAAAGGATGAAAGGATACTGCATCGTTATACATACAATGGGATGATTATTGATTTCATTCCATTTGGAGATATTTCAAGTGATGAAGATACTATAATTTGGCCGGATGAAGATAATAAAGAAATGAATGTGATAGGTTTTGACGATGCTTATATGAATACTGAAGATATTTTGATACAGACTGATCCGGATATAATAATAAAAGCAGCTTCTGTGGAAAGTCTTGTTATGTTGAAGATATTTGCATGGAATGATCGAGCAGTAAATCTTAGATTGAAAGATGCGAAAGACCTATACTTAATTATTGATTCTTATTTGAGAGCTGGAAATGAAGAAAGATTATTCAATGAACATACCGATATTGTTGAAGAAACTGAAGACTATGAATTAAGTGGGGCAAGGCTTTTAGGTAGAGATATATCTAGTGTAGTAAGTGATAAAGTAAGGGAAAAGATTCTTGAATTACTGCATAGTGATAAAGCAGATCTGCTTGCAAACGAAATGTCGCGATATGAAGGTATACACTTAGAGAATGATGATGATAAATTGGAATTGTGTGAGAAATTGTTGAGGAGTTTACTTGCGGGGTTAGAGGATGAGGTCTCATAAAAGTCTTAATCCTATATAATAAAAGGTAATTTTCGGATCAACTAAAAACATAAAAAATTACTAGTTCAACTACTTCTTCAGTATGAAAAGATAGACATCTATAGCACACATAACTCCTGGTAAAATAATGTCTTGCGAAGGCAGTAAAAGTGAAAACGATTTTTTGTATTATCACTATTAATCAGCAGGTCCGTTGAGCATTAATCCTTATATTCTATACCAAATCCTTCCGCAAAATTGTGTGCTGCTTGTTAAAAATAATATTAGATTATCATAAGAGAATAAATGAACAATAGCTATTATATTCATTCAGAAATTTAATCGGAAGTGAGAGTTAAGTAATTGGCAGGTGTAGTTAAAATATTTGCTAATAACCCGAAGATTGTTGATAATAATAAATTTATTTTTGTCATCTAAATTTCATAAAATCATTTCTTAAAACTATTGGGATTAAACTCGCCCGCATCATTAAAAAAACTGATGCTCTTACGTCCGCTTTAATTTTATTCACTACTTACTTGATGAATCCACTCGTAGTGTTGGAGGATTACTATTTACAACCACTACAGTATAATTATTGTCGTTAGTAGCATTGAATGTTGTTGTGGGTGAAACTGATTCACTTTGAATTGATGCTGTGGCTTCTATATTGCCCTCAGCAACTTCTTGATAATTTGTAGTTGAACCTGCAATAACATCATTTTGATTGATGGTAGTAGTGGTGGTTTTTATTTGGACATTTGCTTTATCAGTACGCTCATTGCGAACTCTAACGCTGGGTGGATCAGTTGAACAACCAATAACACCAATTGAAAAAGCTAATGCAATAATATATAAAAGTGTTTTCTTCATATTTTGCCTATTCTCTATGTGCTTAATTATGGATTTATTTAGTAAACCCATATATCAATTTCCTTGCCACAATATAATTTTATTATATTAAATCAATATTTAAATCAAAATTCCCCTCACCCAAATTATACCTCTTCATAAAATACTCTTTTGTAAACTTTACCCCAATCTCACTAAGCATATTAATATAATGATTCAATAAAGATGCAGATGGGAACTGAGTATTTTTGGGAGAGCAATTTAATTATTAAAATATATAGTAATTCCTTACTCAAAATTGAGTTGAAGAGTAAATAATATTAATTTGGCATAAGAGCAAAAATAAATATTAGCTATCATAATCATTCAGAAATTCAGTTAAAAGTGAGAGCTAAGTAATTGGCAGGTGTAGTTAAATTACTCTCTCATATCCGTGAATTACTTTATAATAATTAATGATTTTTGTTCTAAAAATTTTATAAAATCATTCCTTAATTCAAAGGGCTATGTTCCAGCTCGCATAAAAATTAAAAATGGATAAAAACTGTTTTGTTCCTACCACTATTAGAAAAACCGGCAGCGAACCATTTACTTAAAATCTTTTTACGGCTGTCCAAAATAATTTCTATACAAAAAAATTGTTCGCGCTATCTTTTTCTGTAATTTATTTAATATGTTTGGCTGCATATTCTACTCAACTAAATTTCATATGTTTGAGACTTCTGAAAAATAACATTTTGACAAACCATCATTTTGAATCTACCTATCGGCAGACAGGTTTATTTCAAAATCACACAAAAGATGCTGAAATGAATTCAGCATGACAAGAAAAAATGGATTTGTGTGGATATTAAGGAAATAAGAAATAACAAATACGATCTCTCAATATCCCGTTATAAGCCAATTGAATATGAAGAAGTTGAATATGAAAAACCGGATGTGATAATGGAGAAAGTTTTAAAGTTGGAAAAAGATATTGAGATGAACATTAAAAAAATTAAGAAGATAATTCCAAATGGCAAAAAGAAAAACTAAAATTCAACCGCAGAAACAAAACAATTATGCTGCATTAATTGACGACATAAATTTTGTTTTAGAGTCATCACGTAAAATTTCTGCGCGATCTGTCAATGTTCTTCTTACAGCAACTTATTGGGCTATCGGTCGAAAAATTATTGAATATGAACAGAATGGCAGCGATAGAGCTGATTATGGACTTAATCTTCTTCATCGTTTATCTTCGGATTTGTTTTACAAACTCGGTAAAGGATTTTCAGTTGATAACCTTGAATCAATGCGTCTCTTTTATCTAGCTTATAGTGTAGTCCCGATTTCCGAGACACTGTCTCGGAAATCTCACGCTCTAATTCCCGAGACATCGTCTCGGAATTTAAATCTGAATTTACTTGTGAATTCTTTTCCACTTTCCTGGTCCCATTATGTAATGCTTGTGCGCAGAGTTAAAGATGAAGATGCAAGAAAGTTTTACGAAACCGAAGCTCTTCGCAGCGGCTGGTCGGTGCGTCAGTTAGATCGTCAAATCTCATCTCAATTTTATGAGCGAATCCTTCTCTCAAAAAATAAAGCTGCAATGCTTAAGAAAGGTGAAAAACCTAAACCGCAAGACCTTACCACTGCCGAAGAAGAAATAAAAGATCCTTACATTCTGGAGTTTCTCGGACTTAAAGATGAATATTCCGAAAGTGATTTTGAAGAAGCTCTTATAAATCATCTGGAGAAATTTCTTCTGGAATTAGGTAGCGACTTTGCTTTTATCGGCAGACAAAAGCGTCTCCGGATCGGCGGTGAATGGTACCGTGTCGATCTTCTGTTCTTCCACCGCAGATTAAAAATGCCTTGTTGTTATTGATCTTAAGATAGGCAAATTTACCCATGCAGATGCCGGGCAGATGCACCTTTATTTAAATTATGCCAGAGAACACTGGACAAACAAAGATGAAAATCCACCTGTTGGATTAATACTATGTGCGGAAAAAGATTCTGCTGTTGCAAAATATGCGCTTGAAGGTTTGCCGAATAAAATTCTTGCTGCAGAATATAAACTCGCTCTGCCCGATGTTAAACTTTTACAGGATGAATTGAGAAAAACTCAACGCTTGTTGTATAGAAGGATCAAAAAGAATGAGTAATTTACCCTCTAATTGGCAGGTTAAAAGAATGAGAATTAAGAAGGATTTGATGAATTCATAGTTGAAAGCTTACTTCAGAACTTATGATAGTAAAGAATACAAATATTTTTTTACTCAACTCATCTCGCCTCGGCGTAGTCCACTTGACAGACGAAGCCGGGCTTTACATTATCAGCCAGTATTACATAACGAAACATTATGCAACTAAATAAAGCAGTCTCAACTGAAACTTTGTAATTCTATCGAAGTCGCATAATGTGGCATTATGAAAACTCGGTACCTGCCTGCCGATGGCAGGCGTAACCTTATCAATTCATCATCCTTTGCCTGCCTTTGGAGGGGTTCCGTTCGGGTGCATGGCACACATGCCGTCCTTCGCTTGTATTTTAACTTGTGGCTCAGGTTATGGCTTTTGTGCACTGTGCACCCTCGCTTCACTCACAATGGATGTTTATTGCACATCATCTATTCATTGCTTAAATTTATAAAAAATACTAACATAATTATATGAGAGCTATGATATCTTAAATATTTTACTGAACGAAGAGGAGTAAACCTGATATGCACGGAAAGGATAAATCCCAATAAATTTATTGCACTAATAATATCAGGAATGAAAATGAGGAAATATTAGAACAAATAAAATATTACAAAGTAAGACTAATTTTTATCAGGATTGGAGTAAGGTCCTCTATTCCTGTTAAGTATTAGTTATTCGTTTATTAGCGTGCTGATCTTGAAAAACTTTGAGGAGAACTATTATGATTAACTTTTTTACTTCAATGGGACTATTTATTTGTCTCTTTTGTACTTCCCTTGTTGCCCAATTTCAGATGCAAACGGGATTGACATATCTAGCAAACGAAGCTGACGAATTTATAAGGGTCGCATCAGACGGATGGCATTTTGAAACCGCTGTCTCTCAACAACCGTTTGTCCCCTGGGGAGTGAACTACTACGACCCGGCGACCTTCCACTCTGACCCATTTGCAGCGTTTGATGTGATTGGTCAGTTTGACTCCACGCGAACGGACCGGCACTTTGCGAAACTGGATAGCATTGGCGTCAACATCGTTCGGATTTTTTTATCCGTGGTGAGCTTCGAGCCCGAGCTTCGTCTGATCAACGAGTCCAGCTTCCTCACGCTGGATAAGCTTATTGAGCTTGCTAAAAAATACAATTTGCGCATTATTTTCGACCTTATAAATGATTGGGAGGGAGCGCCAGGTTGGGAAAGTTGGGAATACTATGCCGAATCTCAAACAATTCAAGGATACGAGTTTTATGTTCAGGCCCTGGGAAACCGATATGCTGATGAGCCTGCTGTTTTTGCTTGGAGCCTTAAGAATGAACCATATGTGCGAGGACCCGATTCGGGCATAATGGGTGATCTTTGGCCGATTTGGGTGCATTTCAGGTACCAGGCTGAAACTGACCTCGCAGAGGCTTGGGACGATTACCCCAGAGCAGGCGAATCGTGGAACCAAATTCAGCAACCTACCTTCGATGAATTCACGGCTTTGAATGATCCAGGCAATCCTCGTCTTTTCGACTACCAGCTTTTTAGGGAAGACATCGCTTACAACTGGACCCGTAGATTATCAGATATGCTGCGTGCCGTTGACCCAAATCATCTTATCACCTTAGGACTGGATCAGCACTCGGCCCCGATTAAACATGTCGATGGTTTCTACAAAACCTACACCGCCTTTAATCCAAAAAAAATAGCCCCTCTGATGGACTATATTTCGATCCACGCATACAACTGGTGGGATAATAACGTCGGCAAATTTATAGAGGGCGTGTTGAGATATGCGTTCACCTCCAAGCCAGTGATCTTGGAGGAGTATAACCTGGCTGAGAACAATTCGTCCGTGGATGAATTACTCAATTCTACTTCTGGCTGGCTTCACTGGGGCGTTATTGCTTTTCCGGAATGGGAATGGCAGGATAATCTTTTTGATGAGAACGAGCAGCTTACTTCGCTTGGACAGGATTTCAATAACATTGCTGGCTGGATAAAGGACCAGATTCCAACCAGGGCTCCAGATGTTAATACCATTGAACTGGATTTGAAACAGGTGTTGACTTCAATTGATGCACAGAATGCTGTTTACAACGAATACATCGCTGCCGCAAATAGCGCTACCGGCCCAGTGGGTTTCAATGTGATGAACTATCACCCACCGCTTGTTCTTAATTTAACTGCTCCCGCCGGAGGGGAACAGTGGACTACCGGTCAGCAGGTGCTTATTCAGTGGAATGTCATCGAATTGGAAATTCTTTATAACATGACGGTTGATTTACAAATATCGCGTGATGGTGGCATAAACTGGGAGCAAATCACTAATAATATTCCGAATACAGGTTCTTTTCAATGGACTGTCACCGAGCCTGCGAGCGATTTATGCATGATTACAGTCACTGACCATAAGGATGCCAATGTCTTCAGTATAAATTTACTACCATTCTCGATTGACATCATGACCGCGGTAGAGCTTGTGGATGAAGAAATTCCGGCCACATATAGGCTCGCACAGAACTACCCGAATCCTTTCAATCCACTGACGACTATTGCGTTTGACTTGCCACAGTCGGGCATCGTAACACTAAAGGTGTATGATGTGCTTGGGCGTGAAGTCGCAGTGCTTACGTCTGGTAATTATCCGGCAGGAAGCTTTAAAACAAGATGGGAGGCGATAGGCTTCTCCAGCGGGGTGTATTTCTATAAAATACAAGCAGGAACATATTTTGAAACAAAGAAACTCATCCTCTTGCGGTAGCATGGCGTATAACAATTGTTTGGAGCGGACAAAGTGCTGTTTTTATTTAAGTTAAATTAGTGTTTTCTCGCAGGTATTTTTCAAACATTTCAGATTATTGCTGTTAATCCCTTTGCCGCTCAAACATGACTGTTAACCACAATAGTCAATTTAACTCAAAATCCCCCTCACCTAAATTATACCTCTTCATAAAATATTCTTTACTAAACTTCACCCCAATCTCACTAAGCATATTAATATTAAGTTTCTATAAAGATGCAGATAGGAACTGAGTATTTTTGGGGCGAGCAATTCAATTATTATAATATACAATAATTCCTTACTTAAAATTGAGTTGAAGAGTGAATAATGTTAATTTGGTATGAGAAAAAAAATAAGTATTTGCTTTCATAATCATTCAGAAATTTAATCGGAAGTGAGAGCTAATTAATTGACAGGTGTAGTTAAAATATTTGCTAATAACCCGAAGATTGTTGATAATAATTAATTTATTTTTGTTATAAAAATTTTATAAAATCTTTTCTTAAATCTATTGGCGATAAACCAGCCTGCATAAAAATTGTGGTAGAAAATGTTGGTACAAAAAAATAACTTTAAATTTATAATCTCTGAAGTAGCATTTCGCGACCTCAAAAAAGGAAAAGGTGGTAGTCGCTATCCACCCTATATTTTTACCGAACAGGGTGTAGCAATGTTTTCTTTCGTATTAACGAGTGATCGCGCAATAGAGGTAAATTAGCAGATATATTTTCAAGAAAAAAAGGTGGAATTAAGTTGGTATTAGATGAAGAAGTTCTTGGTGTAAGGGCTTGGATTGAAAAAAGTAAAACAAAATTAGCAACTATGACCTATAAAAGTAATATTCCGAACTTTAGTAATTACGAGAGGAATTAAATGAAGATTTTGTAATGATAGATAAAACAATTAATAATGGCTGGTGTGGCGGGAGGAATTTAAATGGAAGAAAAAGAAAATCAGAACCAACGTAATGATTTTGGCACTCAATTAGAACCGGAGGTTAGAGCTAAATTGGAATTTAAGCCCGATGACTGGTTATGCATGCTATGTACTAAAAAAATTACTTCAGATAAAGACAGATTTGTATTTAATAATAAAAGTGAATTTCAATTTGTAAATCCAGGCGGGTACTTTTTTGATATTATCACTTTTTGTGTTGCCGATGGATGCCAGGAAGAGGGAGAACCCACAATGGAATTTACATGGTTTCCCGGGCATTCATGGTTGTTTACTTTTTGCAGCCGTTGTGGTAGCCATCTTGGATGGAAATATCACGGAGAATTTTCGTTTTACGGACTAATCAAATCCAGACTGATAAAAGGAGCAGCTCGTTTTAATTAGAAAGTAAGGCGGGCAAGTAATTTATAACAATGCAATACTGATAAGTTCGTCTGCGCCTGTAGCAAATCCTCCCATAAAATTAAGTGCGGATTGTTAAAAATAATATTAGGTTGGCATAAGAGAATAAATAAAGATTAGCTATCATAATCATTCAGATATTTAAACAAATGTGAGAGTTAAGTAATTGGCAGGTGCAGTTAAAATATTTGCTAATAACCCGAAGGTTGTTTGCAATAATTTTAAGCTAATGTTTAAGAGCTTGTGTTAATATCGTAAAAACCATTGTCCAAAGGCCTCCTTTGGAGAAACGGTTAAAGACACAGTTGGTTTTTACCCAAATTCCCACGATTGAAATCGTGGGTTAATCTAATTTTTTTGTTTTCACACTGTCTCTAGAGTATGGTGTAACAAACCAATTAAAATTGAAAAACCAAAAGATAGTAAAATGCAAATAAATTATTATCTCTTTTTAGATTAATGTTATGTTTAAGGCAATAAGAATCGTTCAACCTAATCAAATTAATTTAGTTAATTTAAAATTACTCAGGTTACAAGCTGATGAAGTCTTAATTAAAGTAATGGCAAGCGGTATTTGTGGTACTGATATTCACATATTGCGAGGTGATTATATAGCAAAGTATCCTATAATCCCGGGTCATGAATTTTCCGGAACTATAGAAAAAATCGGAGAGAGTGTTACCCGGTTTAAGATTGGAGACAATGTTGCGGTAGAACCGAATATAAGCTGCGATAATTGTTATAACTGCCTTAACAACAGACAAAATTTTTGTAAAAACTGGCAAGCAATAGGTGTAACAAAATCAGGTGGTATGGCTCAATTCGTGGTTGTTCCTGAAAAATCAGTATTCAATATAGATAAGTTACAATTTGAATATGCTGCTTTTATGGAACCTTTATCCTGTGTGTTGTATGGTCTGATGAAGGTAAACATCAATCCCGGAGACAGTGTAGTTGTGTTTGGTGCCGGACCGATTGGCATTCTCTTCCTTCAAATGGCTCAGTTGCAAGGTGCGGTCCATGTTTCGGTTTTAGAGAATCTAGCATCCCGGGCTGCCTTAGCTGAACAATACGGCGCTAATCAAATTGTCCGGAATATAAATGATTTTGAAAAGGATGATTTTGATCTGGTCATTGATGCTACCGGGGTTATTTCTTTAATGGAGCAAACAATCGATTTGGTGCGAACTGGTGGAGCAGTACTATTATTCGGTGTTCCACCGGCAGGAAAAAAATTGAAGCTTGAAGGAATGAAGATATTTCAAAAAGGTCTTACAATTGTTTCATCATTTACATCCGTTCGTAATTCATATCAGGCTATAGCATTATTAGAAGCTGGAAAAATTGATGTGTCTGGTTTGATCTCTCACCGGTTGCCATTATCTGAGTTTGAAAGAGGTATAAAATTAATCGAAAAAGGGGATGATGATGTAAAAAAAGTAATGATCCTTCCACAGCATTGATGATTAGAAAACTTTTAATTCTAAATTCTTAATTGGTTTAAACTTTTTAATAATTATTTTTGTAAGGAATAACTAACATATCCTAGAAAAACCTTATAAATCAAAAGATAGTAAAATGTGAATAATATTAATTTTTATTTTCAATAATTAGCAGAGCTGCAATGAAATCTCCTCAATTTTTCTCAACCATACTGATTATTATTTTAATCATTTCAACATCGGTTTGTGCGCAAACAATATCAAAATACGATCAGCATCAAGTTTTTGATAATACTTTCTTAAGTGCACCCGGTACAGTTTACAGAAGCGGAAGCGGGCAGCCCGGACCGCAGTACTGGCAAAATATTTCAAACTACAATATCAATGTGCAATTAAATACGGAAGAAAATATAATATCGGGAAATGTAAAGATTATTTATATAAATAAAAGTCCTGACAATTTAAATCATCTCTGGTTGCAGCTCGATCAGAACAGGTATAAACTAGATTCAAGAGGTGCACTTGCAAATAATATAGTAAAGGGTAGATGGAGCAACAGGAATTTTGAGGGCGGTTATAATATTGAATCCGTTTCAATTGAGTTGCATGGAGTAGTTATTGATGCCGATTATTTTATTGATGATACCAGAATGAGAATTATTTTACCGCAGGCTCTTAAATCGAATGGTGATAGTATTATGATTAGCATATCTTACAGTTTTGCTGTTGCGGCTTATGGTTCAGACAGGATGGGTATTTTGAAAACAAAAAAGGGAGAAATTTATGAAATTGCACAATGGTACCCGCGGATGGCTGTCTATGATGATGTTTCCGGATGGAACACCTTGCCGTACATTGGTGCCGGAGAGTTTTATTTAGATTATGGAAATTTTGATTATACAGTCGAAGTGCCTGCTGATTTTGTAGTTGTAGGTTCGGGAGAGTTACAAAATCCGGCGGAAGCTTTAACTCCTGCACAGATGGAAAGAATTGCCGATGCAAAAGAGAGTGATGATAAGGTTTATATAATAACAATTGAAGAAGTAACGGATTTGGATTCAGTCTCTTACGTTTCCGAGACAAAAATCTGGCATTTTAAAATGACTAGGACCAGAGATGTATCGTGGGCAGCTTCACGCGCTTTTGTTTGGGATGCTGCAAGAATTAACCTTCCCGAAAACAAGACAAGTCTTGCGATGTCTGTTTATCCTATTGAATTTGCAGATGATTCAGCGTGGGGAAGATCTACAGAATACATTAAAGCTTCGGTGGAGTTTTATTCTAAAATGTGGTTTCCGTATCCATACCCTGTAGCAGTGAATGTAGCCGGAAAAGTTGGAGGGATGGAATACCCGGGCATAGTCTTTTGCAGTAGTAAGGCAAAGGGTCGCAGTTTATGGGGAGTAACAGATCACGAATTTGGGCATAATTGGTTCCCGATGATAGTTGGTTCTAATGAAAGAAGATATATGTGGCAGGATGAAGGGTTTAATACTTTTATTAATATATACTCCACAAGAAACTTTAATAACGGTGAATATGTTTCGCGAAGAGATTCTGCACGTAATCTCGTAAAGTACATTATAAGTGACAGTAGTGAAAGCATTATGAATTATCCTGATGTTATATATCCAAAAGGACTGGGCAACCTGGCGTATTTTAAAACTGCCATAGGGTTAAATATGCTCAGAGAAATTGTTTTAGGTGAAGACAGGTTTGACTATGCTTTCAGAACATACATAAACAGATGGGCATTCAAACATCCCACACCGGAGGATTTTTTCAGAACAATGAACGATGCTGCCGGTGATGACCTTAACTGGTTTTGGAAACAATGGTTTTATGAAAACTGGATGCTGGACCAGGGAGTGCAGGGTGTAAAATATATTAATGGCGATCCTGAAAACGGGGCTGTTATCACAATAGTAAATTATGAGCAGATGGCTATGCCTGTTCCCCTTAAAATTGTAGAGACGAATGGAAACACTATAAATATGAAACTTCCCGTTGAGATCTGGCACAGAGGAAGTGACTGGTCATTTAAAGTTAAGACGACAAGTCTGATAGATTCAGTCATCATTGATCCCGATTATCAGCTTCCTGATGTTAATCCCAAAAATAATATCTGGTCATCGAATTATAAGCTGGAAGAGTAGAATTTTTTTTACTAAGCTTGTTTATTCTCTTAATGGCTTAACTGAGGAAGAGATAAAAATTTGTTGAGGAAAATTTAAAGAGAGGTAATATCAAAAGTAAATATTATGAGCGTGTCATTCCTACAAATTTGGGAATCTATTTTACTCAAATAATTTTAGATTCCCTCCTGCTAGTCCGTTATGGAGGTATGCTGGGTTCAGGGTCTAGCTGACGCACGCCAATGCAGGTTCAACTCCTTTTGCGTGCTCAAAAATTTATGGGTTTATTCCCTAAGGATTTCCATTGAATAATCCATCTCTTGTTGGACTAAAAGTATAGCTTAACGCTGAAAAGCTAGCGACTAATCACTATTTACCAACGCTACAATTCTAAGTGGTCCTCCACTGCCTCCTTTTATTTTCATAGGTAGTGCAAAAACAAAAGCTCCTTGTGAAGGAAGTTTATCTAAATTTGTTACGTTTTCAAAAACAGGGATATTATTTTTTAATAATATTTGATGGCTTTTAAATAAAACCGATTGTCCGTAATCTATGCTGGGCGTATCAAGTCCTATTGCATTAATTTTTCTTTTATTAGTCAGCCACTCGGCTGCTTTTGGATCCAAACCCGGAAAGTGTAATTTTGCAACAGCGTTTTGTCCGAGTTCTGCGGTTCCCATATATTTTTCTCTGTCGGGCCAAAAACGTGCATAACCTGTATTCAGCAGAACAATAGCTCCGTCAAAGATTTTTCCATTCTTATCTTCCCAATTTTTAAAATCATCAATTCCTATCAAATAGTCCTTGTTTTCCAAAGCTTTTTCTTTTATATCAATTACAATAGCTTTACCAATTAAATTGGTTAGGGGAATTTTATCGACGGTTTGTTTGTCTTTTGCAAAATGAATGGGTGCGTCTAAATGTGTTCCCCCGTGTTCTGCTGAGCAAAACTGGAATGCAGTATAATAAAAACCTTTATCTGTAATACCAGCAAAAACAGTATCAAATTTGAAACTTTCAGCAGTAGGCCAATAAATAGTTTCTTTATCGAATGGATGTGTCAGGTCAATAATCTTTACAGTATCAAGATTTATAGAACTGTGTTTTGTATTACAGCTGAACAGAATTAAACTTGTTATAATTGAAATAAGAATTATTTTTATCATTCTTTTCTCTTTATTTTTTTGGACAGGATATGTTCTTTTGAAGATAACAAAAAAATATTATAAATAGAATTCGTAATTTTAGTTATAAACTTATAAGTAGATAATTTAGGTTTTCAGATTGTCAGCAAAAAAAAATAATTCATTTAATATTGAGAAAGGTTATAAATCTGCTTTAATATTTGCTAAAACTCACTACGAAAACTTTCCGGTTGTTTCTTTGCTCATTCCAAAAAAAATAAGAAAACATGTTGCAATTATTTATTGGTTTGCCAGAACTGCAGATGACTTGGCTGATGAGGGAATTGAAAGAGCAGAGGTACGATTGAATAATCTGGATGATTTTGAATTGAATCTGAAAAATTTATTGAACGGAAATGCAAAAAATGAATATGAATTAGCACTTGCAAATACAATCAGCGAAAAAAAATTATCACAACAGTATTTCTTTGATCTTATTAAAGCATTTAAGCAGGATGTTGTAAAAAAACGATATGATAATTTTAATGAAGTGTCTGATTATTGCCGGCATTCTGCAAACCCTGTTGGTAGATTGATACTGGAATTATTTGATATCAGGGACGAGAAAGCTTTTGAATATTCGGATAAAATTTGCACAGCATTACAATTAACAAATTTTTTACAGGATATTGTAATTGATTACAATAATGGGAGGATTTATCTGCCGGAAGATGAAATGCGAAAATTTTGTGTGACCGAAAAATTGTTTGAACAAAAAGATATTTATGATAATTTAAAGCTGCTAATAAAGTATAATACTGATAGGATACAGAAATTATTTGACGAAGGTAAGAAATTGTTACCGTTATTAAGAGGAAGATTAAAATATGAAATTATCTGGACGGTAAAAGGAGGGGAGGAAATTCTTGAACAAATAAGAAAGAATGATTATAATGTATTTACTTGTCGTCCGGAATTAAGTAAAATCAAGATGGCAGGATTATTGAGAAAATCTTTATTTAATATTTAATGGATCAGGCAAAACAAATATCAAGGGGCAGCAACAGTAGTTTTTATTATGCATTTAACCTGTTAAATTCGGAAAAAAGAAATGCTATGAATACTGTTTATGCTTTTTGCCGCCGAACAGATGATATTGTAGATGAAAGTAATGATTCCCAAGAAATAAAGTATGAAAATCTACGCAGGTGGAGAATTGAACTTGAAAAAGCTCTGGCGGGCAGTTCATATTATCCTCTCCTAAATAAACTATCTTCAACAATTAAAAAATTCAATATCCCTGTTCAGCCGTTTTTCGAATTGCTGAAGGGGATGGAAATGGATCTGCAAAAGAATCGCTACCTAACATTCGATGATCTTCAACTTTATTGTTACCGTGTTGCTTCTACTGTTGGTTTAATGTGCATTGAAATTTTTGGTTATAAACATGAATCTACACGAGACTTTGCTGTTAATTTGGGTATTGCACTTCAGCTGACAAATATTCTTCGCGATATCAAGAAGGATGCTGCGGCAGGGCGTATATATCTGCCAAAGGAAGATCTTAAAAGGTTCCATTATTCTGAAACAGATCTCATAAATCTTACCTATAATGAAAACTTTAAGCTTATGATGCAATATGAAGTGAATCGTACAAAGTATTATTTTAATAAAGCAACCGACTGCCTTAATCTTGATGATAAAGGAAAGATGTTTGCAGCACGTGCCATGCAGCATATATACACCCGTATACTGGATAAGATAGTTGATGCCGATTATGATGTTTATAACAATAATGTTAAAGCAACTACTATCGAAAAGATTTGGATATCGTTTGGAGTTTGGGCAAAGTATACTTTAGTTTATAGATGAAGCATTGTATCGTAATCGGGGGAGGAATAGCAGGTCTGGCTTCAGCAGCATTTCTAACAAAACAAAAAATTAAAGTAACTTTACTTGAATCTTCACCTAAACTTGGTGGAAGAGCTTATTCATTCACCGATAAGAAATCAAATGATATTGTAGATAACGGGCAGCACATTTTAATGGGCTGTTATTCTGATACGATTAATTTTCTTAAACTAATCGGTGCTGATAAAAATTTTATTTACCAGAAAAGATTGAAGATCAATTTCCTAAAACCTGGTAATGAACTTATTAGTTTGGAATCAATCTCTTCACTTTATCCTTTCAATTTATTATTAGCACTTCTAAAATTTAATGCAATCTCCCGCAGGGAGAGATTATCCATAATTAAATTTATTCTTAAACTTCCGTTCCTTTCTCATCAAAAGCTAATAACCAAAAGTGTAAGGGATTTGCTTATACAATCCAATCAAAGTGAAGATACGATTAGTGCTTTGTGGGAGGTAATTACTGTTGGTGCATTGAATACCAATATTGATAAAGCTTCTGCCCTGATGTTCAGGGAGATACTCATTAAAATTTTTTTTAACGGGAACTTTGCTTCCACAATTATTTTACCAAAATACGGTCTGAGTGAATCGTATGTTGAAAATGCTAAAAATTTTATTGAAGCGAATGGAGGTCACATTAACTTATCTTCGCCGGTTAAAAAATTAGTGATATCAGATGACAGGCTCGCAGAAGTTAAAACAACGGAAGTAAGTTACAGGAATTTTGATTATGTACTATCGGCAATACCTTATAATACACTTGCTGCTATTTATCCCGATTTATTTAATGATGAAAAAATTGAATTTGAATACTCCACAATTTTAAATGTTCATGTATGGTTAAAAACAAATCCATTGAAGGATGATTTCTACGGGTTGATCAGTTCACCGGTTCATTGGATATTTAATAAAAATAACAGTATTAATTTAGTTATAAGCGATGCGGATTATTTAAATGATAAATCTTCCGAAGAAGTTTATAAAATGTGTGTTGATGAATTGATTAAATACACAGAGATTAAGGAATCAGATATTCTTAATTACAAGGTGTTGAAAGAAAAACGGGCAACATTTATTCCTTCAAATAAAATATATTATTCCAGACCATCTTCTAAGACAAAAATAAGCAATCTGTTTCTTGCAGGGGATTGGACAGATACCGGGCTGCCCTCCACAATTGAAAGCGCAGTAAAAAGCGGGAGAATTGCAGCGGAATTAGTATTGGTTGATTCTCAAATGTGAAATATCAAGAGGCGTTTGTCATTCGATGTATTTGATGCATTTTTTTGAATGTTAGATAACTCAAGTTGACAGGTTGCTATAGAAAACTGTTAAAACGGTTATTATACTTGATTTTTTCGCATTAACCCACGACTTAAGTCGTGGGTTAATACACAAAACCTTATTTTTTTAACCGTTTCTCCCGAAGGGATGCCTTCGGCAAACGGTTTTTCATAAATCAGTTTTTAAACGGTCAACTTGAGTTAGATAACTTAAAAATTGATTTAAGAACCAAGGATTAATTATACCAACCGACAGATTTGATTATCTGACATTAAAAATGTACATTAGTGTACATATTAATTAAAGAGAGTACTAAAATGCAAATAGCAACATTTACACAATTACGTAACAATGCCAGGTACTACTTTGATGCTGTGGAGCAAGGTGAGATAATAAAAATAAAAAGACACGGAAAAATAATTGCTGAAATAAAACCCGCAGCAGATGATGGGACAGATAACACATTGAAAAACCCGGCTTTACGGTTATCTATTAAGGGAGCTGAGCTGAGCAAAATTATTATTGAAGAACGGGAATAATTTGCCGAATGAAAGTCTTCTTTGATTCATCTGCACTGGCTAAACGTTATATTGATGAAAAAGGCAGCGATAAGGTGGAAGAAATTTGCCGGAAAACCGATACACTCACTGTGAGTATTATTTGTTTATCGGAAATTATATCTGCATTAAATCGTTTAAGACGGGAAAAAATCCTGAATACAAATCAGTATAAAAAAATAAAGAGTGCACTAATTAAAGACCTTGAAACTGCCGATCTTTATAATATATCATCACGGGTAATTCAGTTATCCATTGATTTGCTTGAAAGATATACACTTCGTGCAATGGATTCTTTTCATATCGGTTGTGCTATTATTGCTGATGTCGATCTGTTTGTATCTGCAGATCAAAGACAGTTAGCTGCAGCTAAAAAAGCCGGATTAAAAATACAACGGGTGTAAAAGTCATTGGACATTTTTGAAACTGAAATAGTCAATGGTCATTAAATTATTGATCACTATTAGGAAATGGAAATAAACGAGATTCTTAGTTTTGATATCATTTAACAATTCAATAATAAAACAATTAAAACTCTTCAGAATCATTTTTGTTACGCATACATCGAATGCCAATGACAAACTTCAAGGTTACAATCCTTCTTCACTCAACAAATAAACAAGTATTGCCATAGCAGCTGAACCAAGTTCAAATTCACGTGGATGAATTTCTTCGAACACATCGCTGGGTGAATGATGAATATCAAAATATCTTTGATTATCCGGAACATAACCGATTAAGAGTTTTGCATTTTTTATTTTAGATATATCAGCACCGCTGCCGCCTTTGCGTATCCAATTAATTCCTGCATACTTTAAATATGGCAGCCACGATTCAATCTTTTGAATTAATTCAAGTGAATCTGTATCAACATAGAAACCAACTGGAGTATAAGCCCCTCTATCGGATTCAATTGCTGCGATATGATTTTGTTTGGATGTATCGGCAAAAACACCGTACTCTTTTGCACCCTTCGAACCGTTCTCCTCATTGATAAATAATACTGCTCTTATTGTTCGTTTCGGTTTGATATCCAATCGATTAAAGAGATCTAATACTTCAATTGCTTGCATACATCCTGCACCATCATCATGTGCACCATCGCCAACATCCCAGCTATCCAGGTGTCCACTCACCACAATTACTTCATCCGGATATTCACTCCCTCTAATTTCTCCAATAACATTGTAAGATTGAGCATCGGGTAAAGTTTGGCAATCTAAATTCAGCTTAAGTTTTAAATTTGTATCCTCTTTAATTGCATTACTTAAAAAATCGGCATCGAGATAACCCACAGCGGCAGCCGGAATCTTTGGCAGGCTATCTACATAATGCATAACTCCGGTGTGCGGTACGTTATCGTATTTTGTAGTTAACGATCTAACGATCACACCTACTGCCCCATACTTTGCCCCTTCTATTGCTCCAAAAACTCTTTGATCTGCAGCATTGCTGTAAGCCTCAAAAGTATTACGATTTGATTGATCTATTGGGCGGCTAAAAAAGATAATCTTATTCTTTGCTTCATCTTTTCTTTTTTCTAATTCTTCAAAAGATCTAACTTCAATTACATTTGCAAAAATTCCTTCAGTTGGAGTACCGATGCTTCCGCCGAGGGCAAGGATATTCAATTCTTTTCCGTTAAATTTTATTGAATTCATTATGATCGCTTTTTCAACATTCCCTCGTTCCCAATGAGGTACTTTCACGGGCTGCAGCCATACAGTATCTAATCCCGATTCAATCATTTTGTTCTTAGCCCAATTGATGGCAATCAACGAGTTTCTGGAGCCACTTAATCTTGGGCCTATTATGCAAAAATTTCTTAAAGCTTCATATCCTTTCCTTTCTTTTAAAGCCGAAGTTACAATTTGATTTGCTACCTCTCTATACTTGTTTGATTGCACTGAATCTTCTTTTACCAAAGATTTGGCGGGCACTATGGAAAGAATCGTAATAGTTAAAACCAACAATGGGTAAATTCTTAAGGATTTTTTTTTCAAAGTATATTTCTCCGTTCGTTGTTGTTACCACTTTTTATTTATACTAATAATAAAATTACTAAATTTGCATTGGTTATAAAATTTGAAGGATCATAACATTTTGAATAATAAGGCACGTAAGTACATAGAAAAATTTCAGCTTAAAGCTCATCCTGAAGGTGGTTATTATAGGGAAGTTTTCAGAGCGGAAGAAATAATTTTAGCTGATCATCTTCCCCAAAGATATAAAACAGCACGGAATTATACTACATCAATCTATTTTTTGTTAGAAGGAAAACAAGTTTCAAACTTCCACAGATTAAAATCTGATGAGCAATGGCATTTTTATGATGGCTCAAGCATTGTAATTTATGTGATTGAGGAAGGTGGAAATCTTAACAAAATATTATTGGGAAGAAACATTGAAAAAGGGGAATCACTTCAAACAGTTATTAAGCATAATTCGTGGTTTGGAGCAGAATTATTAGATAAAACTTCGTTCGCTTTGATTGGCTGTACCGTTTCACCGGGATTTGATTATAACGATTTTGAATTAGGGAAAAGGACAATGTTATTAAACGAGTATCCCAACTATGAATATATTATTACAAAGCTTACAGTATAAAATATTAATTCCGGTCTGCTTCATCTTTTAAGTACATTTCTATTAAGCTTATCATTAACAAATATTTTCAGCTAATTATCAGATAAAAAATAATGGTACATTTGAACGACGGCGAAAAAAATACCTTCCTTTCCGTAAGTAAAACATTTAATTTTGACCTGTAAATTAAATATTTGATTGGTATGTTTGTTGAAAATTATTGTTTAATTATCTAACTTTTTTCCGGAATTAATAATAAAAGGAGGTTATATAGAGCGATTTATACTTTTATAAAATTCGAGTAATGAGAAACATCCCGTTGGGAATTATATTAAAGATAAATTCGTAAATCTTATCCGGAAAATTTTTCGCCTGACTGTAATCGCAGTAGTTGTATTCTATACCGGAATCAACATGGGATTCAGTCCGACATATAAATCTCAGGTTAACAGATCAATTTGGCTTGAGATGATGTTTGTGGCAAATAATACAGGCTTGCTGACAGAATTTTCTTACCAGGAAATGAATGATCCTATTGCAGCAGGAACAGAGGATATTATTTCCCTGGAAGCAATTGAAGATTATTACGCTCCTCCGGATTCGGGAGAACAAACTACACAACCTTTCGATTCAACTTTCTCTGTTAACGATTCTACAATAATTTCAGATTCTTCACTTGTAACCGATTCACTTCAAATAGATTGGATGGCTGCTGATTCAACAAATAGATTAAAATACTTTCATTATCAACGTGAAGATAAACCTTACGTTCAGCTTGAAGAATCAAAACAATCAAAGTTCTTTGTCACTCCTTCCGCTGGTTTCTTTCAACGGTCTGTTAAAATTGATTCTTCTGGAAAGTATGTTGAGATTAGCGAAAAGATTGGAGGTCGGGAAACAAAATTACTTTTAAGAATGACACTTGATGAATATATTAAAATGAAACTTGCTTTACGTGAACGTAAGAATTGGGAAAAGTTAGGCTATAAGTATAATTTAAAAAGTGCAACTGTTGGGTTAGGAGAATTAATTACCAGTTTAACTGATTTTGAAATTCCACTACCTAAAGTTGGAGTATTAAGTATTTTTGGCACTCCGAAGATTAGTTTGAAAATAGGCGGATCAGTTCAGATCCATGGTGCCTGGAGAAGTGAAACTACTGAAGGTGTTACTGCATCAAGGCTTGGAAACACACGAAACGAACCAGATTTTAAACAACAGGTTCAGATAAATGTAAACGGAACAATTGGCGATAAACTAAATATTTCTGCCGATTGGAATACAGAAAGAACGTTCCAATATGAGAACCAGCTAAAACTAAAGTACACAGGCTATGAAGACGAAATTATTCAAAATATTGAAGCTGGAAATGTTTCGATGCAAACCTCTCCGCTAATTGGCGGTGCTGAAGCACTATTTGGAATAAAAGCCCAGTTTAAACTTGGTCCCCTAAAATTAACAACTATTGCCAGCCAGAAAAAAGGCGAAACAAAGGAAGTATTAGTCTCAGGTGGTTCAACATCCCGGGAATACAGTGTTCGGGCATATAATTATTCTGAGAACCACTATTTTATCGATAAGGTTTATAATGATAGCACACTTTTCAAACAATATTTTTTTAATGTTCCTTCTATCGTAAACAACGATCTTTTTGTAAACGAGATCGAGGTATGGAAATCAATAAATGTTATCACTTCAGATAAATCGAATGAAAGATCTGCAAATGCATATTTGGATCTGGAACCTATCAGTCCGGGCGGCAAGTATCCGGATTCTTTAAGAGAACCAATAGAACCGATATTGGGCAAGATAGAAACAGGACGATTTAAATTACTAAGGCAGGGGGTTGATTATATTCTACATCCGAACACCGGGTTCATTTCATTTAAAACTTCTATTCAGACTCAGGATGTTATTGCAATTGCATTTAATCAAGGACCTTCAGATAGAACATTCGGTGAATTTATTGCAACAGCTCAGGATACTTTTTTAGTACTTAAACTAATTAAACCGGGAAATCTTCAGCCGCAGTTTACGGATGCATGGCAGCTTAAGCTGAAAAATATTTACCCGACGGGCAGCCGGAATATAAAAAAGGAAGGATTTAATTTCTCAATAAAGTATGAGGTGATTGGGCAGGAACCTACGAATGAACTGCAAACTCCAAACGGAAATGTGAAACTGCTTGAAGCATTCGGCTTTGATCAGCAAGGTGAAGGCGGTAATCCGAATCCTGATAATAAATTTGACTGGCGCCCGGGGTACACAATCTTTCCGGAGACTGGTGAAATAATTTTTTCTACACTTCAGCCATTCGGAAATAATATTCCACCGGATTTAGATTCAGAAGACCTAAAATATTCTTTGATTTATGATACTACCAAAACATTTGCAAAACAGGATAAGGTGCACGATAAATGGTTAATGAGTGGTAAACAGACCGGCGAGGTGTCTTCGGTGTATCAGCTCGGTTTTAATGTAGTCGAAAATTCGGCACGGGTACTTCTGAATGGTCGTGAACTTACCGAAGGTGTGGACTATGTTGTTGATTACGCTATCGGACAGCTTACTATTCGTAATGATGCTGCCTTAGTACCAGGAGCTGATTTAAGAATTACCTATGAGCAGAATGATCTGTTCCAGCTTGCTTCAAAAACGTTGCTTGGTGCTCGTGCCACGTACGATTTTTCCAGGAAGACTCATCTTGGTTTTACTATTATGAACTTAAATCAACAAACATTAAGCGATAAAGTTAGAATTGGCGAAGAGCCCTTAAGCAATACTATTCTCGGTACGGATTTTAAAACTTCAGCAGATCTTCCGTTCGTGACTAAATTATTAGATTTAGCATTCTCAACCAGGGAGATGTCAACTTTTAACTTCTCGGGTGAATATGCATATATGAATCCTG
Organism: Bacteroidota bacterium; assembly: GCA_022562275.1. Taxonomy (GTDB): domain Bacteria; phylum Bacteroidota; class Ignavibacteria; order Ignavibacteriales; family Ignavibacteriaceae; genus BMS3ABIN03. Next base: position 19,385 of record JADFPP010000016.1, on the reverse strand, counting down.
ACCCGAACACAAAAAAAAGTACTGTTGCTTCCGATGAAGGAAAAAGTATTGCTTATATTGATGACTTTGAAGGAGCAAAAAAAACAATCCCGGTTGGCATTGGTTATACAGGTTGGAAAGATCTCAGTCCACCTGACCTAATACCTGGGTTGCCGACAAACCTTAGCAGGCAGCAGCGAATGCAATTTAAGGCGAAAAGTTTTTGGTATAATATAACTCCCTCTATTGTTGTTGTAGATGATATATTTGGAGGCAGAAGACAAGTTGGGAGATCAGACCAACAGATTACAGTTTTAGATTTTATCTACGAACCTGATTCTATCGGGACATATAATACAGATCCAGCCAATGTTACCAGTTCAAGCGAAAGATGGGGAGGAATGCAAAGACTTCTCTCATCAACAGCAAATAACCTGATTGAGCAGAATGTTGAGTTTATAGAATTCTGGATGCGAATTGCAGATGCACCACCGAATGCAAAATTATATTTAGATATGGGATTGATAAGTGAAGATGTAATTCCAAACAATATTTTGAATACTGAAGACAAAAACTTTAATGATGTAATAGATGAAGGTGAAGATACAGGACTGGACATTTTTTTTGATGCTGAAGAAAGACTACAATTTCCAAATGCGCGCGATTCCGGCGATCCCTCAGGTGATAATTTTATTCTTGTACAAGGTGCGGGTGCCGATCCTTCGAATTATTATAAAATTAACGGTACAGAAGGAAATGCAGTATTAACAGACATTGGGCGATTGCCGGATACGGAAGATCTTAATAGAAACGGAAATGTTGATCTGGTTAATAGTTATTTAAGGTATGAAATACCACTGGATACAAATGCTTCAACAAATCCATTTATTTCCGGCGGTGGATTTGGTAATGTGCCTGGATGGTACTTGTATCGTATTCCGCTTAAAGATACGCTGCTTAATTTTCAGAATGCAAGTCTATCTAATGTTGAAACAATTAGATTCTTTTTAACCGGTATTTCGGAAAGTTTGCATTTACAAATTGCCGAATTCAATCTTGTTGGAAGCCAGTGGCAAAAAGCAGATCCTGAAGATAGTGTACTTTCAATTTCCGTTGTTAGCCAGGAAGAGAATCCTGATTATACAAGTCCTCCGGGTGTTTTCAGGGAAAGAGACAGAACAAGACCTGACGAAGAGATATTTAAAAATGAACAATCACTTAACCTGATCCTTACCGATCTGGATGCCGGTGATTCTCGGGAAGCGATAAAATATTTGTTTCGCCCGCTTGATGTATTTAATTATACTGAAATGAAACTTTTTATTCACGGAGACGAAAACTCCCAACCTGGTTCGATATCCTACAATGATCCTGAAACCGGAGAGTTCTCAGCAGAGGTTTTCTTTAGATTCGGAACCGACACAAATAACTATTATGAATATCGTCAACCAGTAGCACCGGGTTGGAATGAAATTTCAATAAAATTTGATGAACTAACAGCCATTAAACAGTTAGCCAGAGATTCATTAAGCGAGGTAAAAAAAATACCTGTCCCCGGGAAACTCGATCATTTCTATCAACTGAAAGGAAATCCCACATTAATTTCCGTAAAATTTTTAACCGTTGGAATAGTTAATCTTGTTAATGGTTTCAATCCCGGTCCGCTCTCAGGTGAAATTTGGGTTAACGAGTTAAGAGTTATTGGCGCGGATGATTCCCCCGGTTGGGCATATAGTCTAGGTACATCACTAAAATTTGCTGATATTATGTCGGTTAATTTTAACATAAATCAGAAGAATCCTTATTTTCATAAATTGTCTGCACGTTTTGGCTCCCGGGTGGAGAGCCAGAACTGGACAGTATCCACAAATATTAATGTACTTAAACTATTACCCATTAATATGCCCAAGAGTAATTTACAGGTTAATATTTCTCATACAGAATCGTTAGGCAAACCCTTGTATATACCGGGCACCGATGTTAGAGTTGATGAAGCAGCAGAGCAGTTACAAAAAGCTACGTCCGATACTACCGGCAATATTAATCCGCAAACACCCGAAGGATTAATTGCAGAATCACAGACATTAAATGTTTCCAATACTTTTTCTGCGGCTAATATAAAACTGGTACTACCAATAGAAAAATGGTATGTAAGGGATTTAATTAATGCTCTAACATTCGGTTTTAACTACAATAATTCTTTTAGCAGAAACCCGACCATTCTTGAGAGAAAAAATTGGGTCTGGAATGCTTCTATGAATTATGCAGTAACTTTCAGTTCTGATCTTAACATCAAGCCTTCAAATTTTCCAATTATAGGATGGTTTTTTTCTCTGTTCAAAGATTATAAGGATGCAAAAATTAATTTTACCCCGCAAAATCTTACGGCAAGTATATCATCCAGGCGAAATCGTAATAGCAGTACAACCAGACCAACAGGTAATGTATCAACTGAACCAATAGTTTCACGGGATTTTACTACTTTACGAGGATTTAACTTTGCCTGGAAAATAACTGAAGGAGGGTTGTTAAATTTGAGTACAAATTATAATGTAACAATTAATTCGTCATTGGCTTATTTATTAGCTGATGATAATGGATTAGACAGAGAGGAATCGGAAATTTGGAGCGATATTTTTGGTGGTGCACTATTTGGAAAAGATTATAAATATCAACAGTCTGTTAATTTTAGAATTCAGCCCCGGCTACCCTCGCTTTGGAATATAAACAGGTACTTTACTATCTCAGGTGGTTACTCAGTAAATTATAGGTGGAACTATGATTTGCGGCAGGAAGTTTTGGGGAGAAGCGCGGGATTTTCAAGTAAAAGTACTGCTGGAGTTATTTTAAGATGGAAATCCCTCACCGAACCTTTATTTGGTAAAGATGATAATAATACTAGGACAACCAATAAGACATCACAAAGAAACAGGAACTTAATAGAATTAGAGGAGAATAAAAAGCGGAACGGAACTGATTCAACAGGGGCAGATCTGGATTCGCTCTCAGGAACAACTGATGGTAAGCCGCCTGTCCTTTTGAGGTTTCTTAGTTTGTTAAAACTTAGTATTAAAACAGTCTTTTTTGATTGGGACAATTTTTCTTTTAATTTTTCTAATACACATAGTCTTTCAAAATCAGGCCTAGAAAGTACCGGTACGGGATTTACGAATTTTTGGGGATTTTCATCTAATGCGGCGAATGGACCATCACGTGCATTCATGCTGGGCTTCAGTTCCGATCCCGGACCTCGCGCAAAAGCTGTAAATACAAATCTTAGTGATATATTCTCAGATAAAAATAGTTTTGATTTCAAAACATCACGTCCATTATGGGAAGGGGCTAAAATAGATGTAACCTGGAAGGTTGGCTGGGGAGTTAATAAGAACACAACCTTAACCAGAGATCTCAACGGGGATCTGATCGTTTCAAATATTACTTCAACAGGAAATTTAAACCGATCCTTTTTAAGTTTGCCGTTGCCGTTTTTTGATACGGGTATTAAAAAAGTTAATGAATTGTTTGATCCGAATGCACCGGATCCTAAAAAGAATTTATCAGATGCATTTATAAATGGATTTGAGTCTTTAACCTGGTTTAAAAATATACCTGCCCTTGCGGAAGTTGCAAAATACTTTCCCAGAGCAAATTGGCGTTTTACCTGGACCGGACTGGAAAAATTTCCATTGTTTAGTGCAATTGCACAAAGAGTATCTTTAGATCATTCCTATACATCAAATTACACGGAAGGCTGGAAACTATCACGGGAAGGTAAACAGGAAACGCAAGTTCAAAAAATTGATTATGGATTTACACCGCTAATTGGTTTGAATATAACCTTTGGGCAAATGATGGGAGGAAATTTATCCGGAAATTTTAAATACTCTATCAGGAACAGTTACAATCTGGGTGTAACTACTTCAAATATTACAGAGACTTTTTCGAAAGATATTGGATTTACAGCCAGCTATTCAAAATCCGGTTTTAGTCTTCCCCTTTTTGGTATTGAACTTAAGAACGATATAGAATTCAGTCTTTCTTATACACTTACACAAAATTCTATTGTTAGATTTGAAATGACCAACTTTACTGAGAACGGAATTCCACAGGATGGAACTACACGAACCACAATTGAACCTAGAATTCGTTACACTATAAGCTCTAAGGTAACTTTATCATTATTTTACAAACGATCTACGGTTGAACCTAAAGGTGCGGCAAGAATTCCTCCAACAACTACAAACGAAGCAGGTCTGGATGTGAATATTGTAATACAATGATTGTACATTTTAGAATTAGTCTTAAATGATTATTATTATAAATATTATTATTAATTTTAATAAAAAAAACAAATATGGAACCAAAAAAACTTCTTTGGGTAGATGATGAAATTGAACTACTTAGATCTCATATCATTTTTCTATCTGAAAAGGGATTCGAAGTAGATACAGTTACAAATGGTGAAGATGCGATATCATACGTAAATGAAAAAAATTATGATCTGATTTTCCTTGATGAAATGATGGCAGGTATGGGAGGACTGGAAACATTGAGCAGAATAAAAGCAGTTAACCCGAATATTCCTGTTGTTATGGTTACAAAAAGTGAAGAAGAATCATTGATGAATGAAGCCATTGGCGGAAAAATCACCGACTATCTTACAAAGCCGGTGAATCCAAGTCAGGTTCTCCTAGTTTGCAAAAAAATTCTGGAAGGCAAAAAAATTACAGGCGAATATGCAGCTAAAGATTACCTTCAGGACTTTAACCAAATCTCGCAAGCACTAATGGGTAAACTTGATTTTGCTGAATGGATTGATATTTATTTGAAACTTGTTAACTGGGATATCGAATTAGATCAACATTCAGAGATTGGATTGAGGCAAACATTAAATGATCAAAAGAAAGAGGCGAATAAGGAGTTTTCAAAATTTGTTGAACAGAATTACCAGAATTGGCTGAAATCCCCGAATGATATCGACACTCCCAATCTAACAACCGAGATTACCGATAAGTATGTTCTAAATCATTTAAAGGATGAACATATAAATATTTTTTATTTTGTCCTTGATTGTTTGCGTCTTGATCAGTGGTTGGTAATGGAAAAACATTTGGTAGATCTTTTCAACATAGAAAAGGATTATTATTTTTCTATTCTTCCAACTGCAACTCCTTATTCAAGGAATTCTCTGTTTAGCGGTTTATATCCAAGCGAAATTGAAAAATATTATCCTGAATTATGGCAGGGCAAAAACGATGAAGAAAGAAGTATGAACAAGTACGAAAAAGAATTGCTCCAGTTGTTGCTTGACAGAAAGAAATTAAAATTAAGAAATGAATTAAAGTATATAAAAATAATTGATCCCAATGTTGGACGCAGTTTTGAACAAAATATTCTTTCTTATCAAGGTGTAAACCTTATGGCTGTTGTAGTTAATTTCTTAGATATGATTGCACACGGTCGCTCCGATTCGGATTTGTTAAAAGAAATAGCACCGGATGAAGCAGCTTACCGTTCTTTAACTAACAGCTGGTTCACTCACTCATCTTTACTTAGTACCTTTAAAGCATTGTCTAAAATGAAAAATGTAAAAATAGTTATTACAACTGACCATGGCAGCATAAGGTGTTTAAGAGGAGCTAAAGTGCTTGGTGATAAAGAGGCATCGACAAATTTAAGATTTAAGTACGGAAGAAATTTAAAAGTTGATAATAAGCATGCAATTTTTATAAAGAATCCGAAGGATTATAATTTGCCGAGCAGAGGAATTACTACAAACTATATAATTGCCAAGGAAGATTATTATTTTGTTTATCCTACTGAGTACCATAAATATCTTTCACATTATAAAGATACTTTTCAGCATGGCGGTATTTCCTTAGAAGAAATGATATTGCCCGTAATTACAATGGAGCCAAAGTAGTTCTGTGGAATTTCCATCTTCTGTAAATGTTAATGATGAAAATGGAACAGGAGTTTTAGCAAGTAAATTTGCTGACGAAGTTAAGAACGGGCAGGTAATTGTTTTAAATGGTAATCTTGGTTCCGGTAAAACTTTTTTCATCAAAATGGTACTTAAGTCTCTCTCAATTAATAATGTAAGAAGTCCTTCTTTTGCAATTGTTAATGAATATTACGGGAAATTTAAATTTTATCATTTCGATTTTTACAGACTTAAAAAAATAGAAGAACTGTATGATATTGGCTGGATGGATTATTTAAACGACTCCAGAGCAGCAATTTTTATTGAATGGGGTGAACTGTTAGAGGCAGCGCTTCCTGAAAAAAGGATAGAAATTTCAATTACTGTTATTAATGATACAAAGCGAAGATTTGAATTTAAAAAGTATGATTAACATTATTCCATTACTTGCGATTGAAACGTCTGAAGAAATATGCAGTGCTGCAATCTATTTTTCAGATGAAAAATTTTATACTTCCAGCATTAACCTAAAGCATTCACATTCAGAAAAATTATTTGAAATAATTGAAGTTTTATTCAACTTAGCTGGAATTAATAGAAATGAGATAAGTGCAATAGCCGTATCCGGAGGACCCGGTTCATTCACGGGTTTAAGGATTGGGATGGCTGCAGCCAAAGGAATTGCCACTGGTACTGGTGTTCCTTTACTAGTTGTTCCTACATTTGAAGCACTCGCTTTTCAACTATCCTTCCAAATGGCGGAGGGTTCGGAATTTATTATAGCAAACAAGGTTAACAGGAGCGAAGTTTATTATGCAAGGTTTCAAATTAAATCCAATAGTTTTATATTTGCAGATGATTTAAAGATATTAACAAACGAAGATTTTATTAAAAAAATTAATGGTATAAAAACTTTTGGAAATGCATATAAATACATTGTGAATAATGAAAATAACATCACGGCTAATTCTCCAACGGCAGAATACATCGCAAGGTGGGCTGTGAAGTTCGGAGGTAACAAATTCAGTTATGATTACGATTATTTTGAACCAGTTTATATTAAAAATTTCGTAGTAAAAAAAAGGTCTAAAAAATGAAAAAGTTAATGATTCTATTTGTAATATTTACATCGGTAATTTCAGCACAGTTGATGAGTCCTAAATTAATAATACAACAAAGCGAATATGATTTTGGGGATATAAAACAGGGTGAAAAAGTATCACACGTTTTTGTATTAACAAACACCGGTGGTGATTTGCTTACAATCACAAACGTTCGTCCTTCCTGCGGTTGTACAGCTGCTTTGCCGGAGAAGAATAAATTGGCACCGGGTGAATCAACGAATTTAAAAGTCACTTTTAATTCGTCAGGCAGATCCGGAAAGCAGAAAAAATTAATAACAATTACCAGTAACGACCCGGAAAACCCGAAGCAAATAATTACTATTAAAGGTGTTGTAATAAAGCCTAATGCAGAAAGTGCAGTTTATCCGGTTATTAAATTCTCTGAAACACAGCATGATTTTGGTAAAGTAAAAGAAGGAAAAGTAGTTGAATATTCTTTCATCTTTAAAAATATTGGAAAGTCAATACTTAAAATTAGCGATATAAAAACTTCTTGCGGATGTACAGCTGCATTGGTTAGCAGTAAAGAATTAAAGCCCGGTGAGCAGGGTACTTTGAAGGTAGAGCTTGATACATCAAAGCGAAAAGGGAAGATGATAAAAACTGTAACTATAAAATCTAATGATCCAAAAGCGCCAAATAAAATTTTAACTCTCTATGCAGATGTTCAACAATAGGACAATATATGCCCTGGTTTAGAAGATCAAAAGAAAAAATATCTCCCGACAGCCAAAAGAAAGATTTACCCGACGGTCTTTGGGAAAAATGTCCTGGCTGTGGAGAGATTATTTATACAAGACAATTAGAAGCTGATCTGTGGACTTGTTTAAAATGTGAACATCACTTTAGAATTGGGAGTGAGGAATATATCCGAATTCTTCTGGATGAGAGAAGTTTCAAGGAACTTCACAAAAAAATGAGATCCGCAGACCCGTTAAAATTTGTTGATACAAAAAAATATTCAGATCGTATTTCCGAAACTAGAAAAAAACTGGGTTTAAATGACGCAGTTATAATAGGCACTGGAAAGATTAACGGCACATCAGTAGCTTTTGGATGTATGGATTTTAAGTTTATCGGGGGAAGCATGGGTTCTGTTGTGGGAGAAAAGATAGCTCGTATTATTGATACAGCATACGATAATAAAATTCCATTGATAATAATATCTCAAAGCGGTGGCGCAAGAATGATGGAGGGTGCTTTTTCGTTGATGCAGTTAGCCAAGACAAGTACAAGACTTGCAAGACTTGCCGAAGCCGCTGTACCATATATCTCTGTATTAACCGACCCGACTACCGGGGGTATTACAGCCAGTTACGCTATGCTTGGTGATATAAATGTGGCTGAACCAAAAGCGTTAATTGGGTTTGCCGGACCAAGAGTTATTAAGCAAACAATCGGGAAGGACCTGCCTAAAGGATTTCAAAGATCTGAGTTTTTATTAGAGAAAGGATTTATTGATGTCATTGTTCCCAGGAAAGAATTAAAGGACAGATTATACAAATTAATTGATTTAATGACCTGAGGTTCTTATCAAAACTATCACCAGAATTGGTGAAATCCAAAAACTATCCGGCTCCATAAGGTTAAACAGCCAAACAATCGGTTTTGTACCTACGATGGGTTCTCTTCACAAAGGTCATCTTGCCTTAATTAACAAATCAAAAGAAATATGTGATATTACAATTGTTTCCATCTTTGTTAATCCTTTACAGTTTGCTCCATCTGAAGATTTAAATACATACCCGCGCAACATCAAAAATGATAAAAAAATATTGTTAAAAGAAAGTGTTGATTATCTTTTTACCCCGGAGTCCGAACAGATTTATCAAAAACATTTTCAAACTTATGTTAATGTTGAAGATATTTCTAAAAAACTAGAAGGTGCATCCAGACCTAAGCATTTCAGGGGAGTGACGACAATTGTAAATATTCTTTTTAATTGTATCAATCCACATTATGTTTTTTTTGGACAAAAAGATGCACAGCAAGCCTCAGTTATTAAACAGATGGTTACAGATTTAAAATTGAATATAAATATTGTTGTATGCCCTATTGTTAGGGAACCTGATGGTTTGGCAATCAGTTCGAGAAATGTTTTCTTATCAAAGGAAGAAAGAGATGAAGCATTAGTTCTTTACAGATCTCTTCAGATGGCTAAGAAGATAATTAATGAAGGCGAAAGAAATGTTAATGCGATAAGATCGGAACTTAAGTCGATGATTAATGCAGTGAAATCATCAAACCCGGATTATGTAGAAATTGTGAAATCAGATTCCTTCGAATTTGTGGATGAACTTAAGCAGGGGAGTGAGTATTATATTTTAATAGCTTGTAAATTCGGCAAAACAAGATTGATTGATAATGAATTGATAAAAATAATTTGATTTGCTATTTTTTATTCAATTCAAAAATTGCACTAATTCCTCTAAGCACCAGAGACTTATCATAAATTATATCTTGCTTTAAATAACCTCGGAGCTTATCTGCCATTCCTCCTGTTGCATAAACAATAACCTCTTCACAATCAGAAAATTCTAATAGAGAATGTACTGTTTTTTCGATTAATCCAATTGTAGAATTAACTATACCGCTTGCAATTGATGTTAGAGTATCATCTCCTATAAAAGATTCATATTTATCAATTGTAAGTTCAGGTAATTGGGAAGTTTGTTTATTTAATGATTGGAACAAAGTTTTGATACCGGGAGATATCAATCCGCCAATAAAAAGTTTTGGATATTTTACAATATTAATAGTAGTTGCGGTACCAAAGTCGATTGTTATCAGATATGTTCCCTTATCTAAATTCTTATGCGCTATTAAAGCACCTTCAACTGAACAAAGCCTGTCAATCCCTAATGTCTCGGGTGTTTTATATTTTACTTCTAAATTGAATTTCACATTATTTGTTATGATAAAAGGTTTACAACGGAAAGAACTCTCCACTTCCTCATAAATTAATTTGGTCTTTTCCGGAACTACTGAACTTATAGAAGCTGCAGTAATGTTATAGGAACCCAATGAACTTATTATCTCTGGAAAGTTAGGGGCAATAAATTGATCTAATAATTTCTGCCGATCGAATATTCCTGCTTTAATATTAGTGTTTCCAATGTCGATTGCCAGGAGCATTATAGAATATTCACTTCTCCAAAATGAAGGGTTAAGATTTTGTTATGTGATCTTAAAACAAGAAAGCCATTCTCATCAATATCCTCAAAAATTCCATCTTTCATTCCACTGTCGTTCACAACGGTAATCCTCTCTCCAATCATTGGGCATCGGGATTTCCATTCATTCAATACTTCATTTGTTGATGAGATAACTTTATCCAAAATAGGTTCAAAGTTATTGAGAATCTCTGCAAGTAATTTTTCTCTTTCAATAGTATAGCCAAGTTCTTTCTTTAATGATGTTGGTGCAATTTTAAACTTTCCTTGAAATAAGTTTTGGTTAACATTAATTCCCAAACCAATAACGAGCCTTTCAATTTTACTTCCTATAGAAATGGATTCCATCAGTATTCCGGCAACTTTATGACCGTTAATCAAAACATCATTGGGCCACTTAAGTTCAGTATGCAGCTGGTACAGATTTTCGATTGATAAAGCTATTGCCAATGATGAACAATAATTTAATAAGCTGGCATTTTTCTTTAAATATCTTTGTTCGTTAATAAGGATTGAAAAAGTTAGATTCATCTCTTTTTCGCTGTACCAAATATTATCTTTTCTTCCCCTGCCTTTTGTCTGACTATCCGTAAAAAATACTGAACCGTGATGATGATAAAACTCTTTTTGATTTAGTAATTCCTTGTTTGTAGATCCAATCTCCTCTGCATAAATAAAATTACGACCGATGATGTTTGTATCTAATTTAATATCGAAGTTTTCTATGTTAAACGATTTATTTTCCATACATTATGCAAAATATATAAAAAAGAGCAAACTGTCAGTTAATTTGTCAACCATTAAAGTATTTGGACATTATGACGGATGCTCTGCCAATTAGGATGTTGACATCAAACTTTATAAAATTCTCTTAATCTATTATATAATAATAACTTATGAGTTTTTTCGCACATGGCACAAATGTTGGGCAAACGATATAAATTATAAACTGATAAAAACAATCACACAAGGAGAAATGAGTGATGCAAGTAATATTTAAACCTCTGTTAAGAAGAAACGACTCTAAAAAACTATTTAGCGAATTCCCAAATAATTTTGAATTATCATCTTACAGTTTTCCTAAAGTAGATTTAATGGAAGATGAAAAATTTATAACCATTATTGCAGAATTACCCGGAGTAAATAAAGATGATGTAAAGATAGTTTTAGAAGATGGTGTTCTTACTTTAAGCGGTGAAAAGAAAAGTGATGTAAAAGAAGATGATAAAATTAATTTTAGCAGGAACGAAAGAGAGTTTGGAAAGTTTGAGAGAAAATTTGAATTAGTCGAAGATATAAATCCTGATGAAGTGAAAGCAAATTTTAATAATGGCTTGTTGAAAATTATGATCGCCAAACTAACCCCTGAAGAACCGAAAGAAAGAATAATTGAAGTTAAATAAACATTTAATAAATAAGCAGAACAATCTGCAATAAATTTAAAAGGAGAAATAAATAATGGGTAAAATTATTGGAATAGATTTGGGGACAACTAATTCGTGCGTTTCTGTAATGGAAGGAAATGACCCTGTTGTAATTCCCAACTCTGAAGGTGGCAGAACAACACCTTCCGTTGTTGCGTTTGCGAAAAATGGAGAAAGATTAGTCGGACAACCTGCAAAACGCCAGGCGATAACAAATCCTAAAAAAACAATCTCTTCCATAAAAAGATTTATGGGAAGAAAAATTAATGAAGTACAATCAGAAATATCAGAAGTGCCTTACGAAGTTGTTGAAGGTGATAATCAAACAGCAAGAGTTAAAATTGATGATCGTGTTTATTCTCCTCCTGAATTAAGCGCGATGATTCTTCAGAAAATGAAGAAGACTGCTGAAGAATATTTAGGACAGGAAGTTACAGAAGCAGTTATAACCGTGCCCGCGTATTTTAACGATTCACAGAGGCAGGCAACAAAGGATGCGGGAGAAATAGCTGGTTTGATAGTAAAAAGAATTATCAATGAACCTACCGCTGCAGCATTAGCTTATGGATTGGATAAAAAAGCACATGATCATACTGTTGCAATTTATGATTTAGGCGGCGGAACATTTGATATTTCAATATTGCAGTTAGGTGATGGTGTATTTGAAGTTAAGTCTACAAACGGTGATACTCATCTTGGTGGCGATGATTTCGATCAGAAATTAATTGATTATTTAGCTGATGAGTTTATGAAATCTGACAGTATTGATCTTCGCAAAGATCCGATGGCATTACAGAGATTGAAAGAAGGTGCCGAGAAAGCAAAAGTTGAGCTTTCCTCTTCGTCATCCACTGATGTAAACCTTCCGTTTATTACAGCTACCCAGGAAGGGCCAAAACATCTTAACATTAATATAAGCAGAGCAAAATTTGAGTCGTTAATTCATGATCTCGTCCAAAGATCAAAAGCTCCTTGTGAGCAGGCAATTAAAGATGCCGGTGTAACACCTTCGGATATTGATGAGGTAATATTGGTTGGCGGTTCTACAAGAATACCAATGGTACAACAATTGGTAAAAGATCTTTTTGGAAAAGAACCCCATAAAGGTGTAAATCCTGATGAGGTTGTTGCCATAGGCGCAGCTATACAGGGTGGTGTATTAGCAGGTGATATTAAGGATGTATTGTTACTTGATGTAACACCGCTATCTTTGGGTATTGAAACACTTGGCGGAGTGATGACGAAACTTATCGATGCCAATACAACAATACCAACCAAGAAAAGTGAGATATTTTCTACTGCCTCTGATAACCAGCCATCTGTTGAGATAAATGTGCTGCAAGGTGAAAGGTCGATGGCAGGTGATAACAGAACTCTTGGCAGGTTTCATCTTGATAACATACCCCCTGCTGCAAGAGGCGTCCCACAGGTTGAAGTAACCTTTGATATCGATGCTAATGGTATTATGCATGTTCACGCAAAGGATAAAGCTACAAATAAAGAACAAAGCATCAGAATTACTTCTTCCAGCGGATTAAGCAAGGAAGATGTTGAAAAAATGAAAAACGATGCCAAAGAACATGCTGCTGAAGATAAAAAGAAGAAAGAAGAAATAGACGTTAAAAACTCAGCAGATAGTCTTGTCTTCCAGATCAAAAAGCAAATGGAAGAAATGAAAGACAAACTAACTGACGAAAATAAATCGAAACTTGAAGCTGAGATTAAGAAAGTTGAAGATGCTTTGGCAGCAAACAATTCAAATCAGATTAAAACAGCTACTGATCAATTAAATAAAGTATGGGGTGAAATATCACAGCAGATTTATGCGCAGGCAAATGCACAGCAAACACCGGGAACCGGTGATGCAGGACAGCAGCAGCCGGGATCCGATCAGGGAGAACCACAAACTGAGAAGAAGGAAGATGTGCAGGATGCATCTTATGAAGTTGTTGATGATGAAGACAAAGACAAAGACAAAGACAAATAATGTTTATTCCGCATCTGTTTAATTCAGATGCGGAGTTTATTTTTAAAATTTGTTTGAGAAAACTGGTATGTCACTCCGAACTTGTTTCAGAATTTGCATTGAACGATAATGAGATGCGTTAACGAGTTGAGCATTACGATAACCGGAAAAAAGTTTAATTGTGTAAAAGGAGAATAAAATGGAAAACAAAGAAATGGTTCCTGTAAAGGAAATGGGAACAAACTTTATTAATGAATTACTAGATACTCAAAATTACATTTCACCATTGGTAAATATTTATGAGACCGACGATGAATTTGTATTAACTGCAAATATGCCCGGTGTTGTTAGGGATAATGTAAAAGTCAGGGTCGAAGATGATATGTTAATTATGTTCGGTGCGATTCAATATGAAGAAGCAATTAATAGAAACTACATTTTAAATGAAGGGGAAATAGGAAATTATTACAGAAAATTTAAGATCTCTGATTCGGTTGATCAATCGAATATTGAAGCAAGATATGATAACGGACAGTTGGTTGTTAATTTACAAAAAAAAGAAGAAGTAAAACCAAGAAGGATAGATATTTTGTAACTTTGGGTTGCACTTATTAACCCCCGCCTTAACGGGGGTTTTTTATTTTGAATAGTTGGAAATAATTTAAGTGATTACAGTAAAAGGATTGTAGAATATCGTCCTGATGTTAAAACATTCGCTATTTTGGTACATGTTTTAATTCAAAATATTCACCCCAAGCCATTAATGAACATAACAGCAACGAATGTATTTTTCAAGAAGAACTTTATTAAACAAACATACGGCTGCAAAAAATTTGTTAGCTCCTGACTCATAGCTTGCTTATGTTCCTATAAACGCGATTATCCCACCAGCTGTGATCATTAGTAGTCCCATCACGCGTCCACTTACATCACCAAAGGGTAACACTTTTTCTAACAGAACAAAAAGCGCAATTGCAGCTATCCATAAAAGGTTCATCACACCACCAACAAACAGCAGAGCCATTAAAACCCAACAGCAACCGAGGCAAAACGCGCCATGAGAAAGGCCCATCTTGAAAGCACCTATCGAACCCGGACGCCAATGTGTTGTAATAAAATGAACAGGAGAACGGCAATGCTGAAGGCATTTATTTTTAATGGGTAGCCATTGATAAATACCCGCGGCGATTAGTAAAGCCGCCCCTAAACCAAAGCTATTAGAAACCATCATAGGGGATAAGAGAGTGGCTTGATCCAACCCCCATTGTGTTAGAGTTGCAAACAAGCTGAAGATAAGCCAGATTGAGATATACCCGGAAACAAAAGCGCCGGTTGGTGCAACCGTTTTTCCCTGCACAGCAGATTTTCTTGCAACTCCGGCATAGATCAGAACCATCGGTGTCACTGAAGGCAGCATCATCCCAACCATCATCACCGCCCACATTAGGAACATCATCCAAAAATAACCGGCATCCCAAACCGGAATCTGCATCAGCGACATACCATCGGGCACAGACATGTCATCTGCCATTTTCACCAGGTAGAGCCATGACAACAAAGTAATGCCACCAAGTGAAAAAATGATGGATATGAGATCACGTCGGGGTAATTCTCTAATTAATTGCATTTTTTATCAGCCTCACAATTGGCTAACGGATAACACCATCCTGATTCATATGCAGAACGTTGAACTGACCATAACTATTGTTCAAATCAAGTTCAATATCAGCCGTTATTTTAGAAGTGCCTGCCCCCATTTCTGCATAAGTGTATTCAAAGCCGTCCGGTAAATGAATTCGCGCACGGGACTCCTTACCACTAAATGGATCAAGCAACGGTGTACCTTCAGATTCGACCATTCCTTTAATTTTAGTGTGGCCGCGTCTCGCTTCTACATCAATGCTCATTTCTATAGGTGCATAAAGGGTATCATGTACCTTTGACATCGTGCTGTTAAAAACATAATAATGAGTTGCTCCCGGTGCTGTTGATTCACCAAGAGCGATCTTGCGAAGTGCTTCACGTTGTTCCGGATTAGCACGCTCATCAATAATAATCTGCTGTTGTCCATTTCCTTCAACTATCTCGCCCGGCCATTTCAAGAGCATTACAAAGCAAAGCTCATCTAAAGTAATGTCATTAAAATTACCTTCTTCAATCATGGCACTGGCTATGGCCTCACAACAGCCATGGGTTGAAGGTGAACTAAATTGGCACGGACATCCAAATGCGCAGTTGCAGTTTGTAAATTCACTGCCGCGAATCATCCATTTGTCACTCATAATACTATCTCCTTATAAGTTTTGAATATTTAATCCCAAGATTTAGCTAACTTAGTATAATAAGTTAACTCATAGTTTTATCAAATGATTCTTAAATAAGAAAGTGTTTAATATTCTCTCCTTCTCAACGCAAACCACAAGATTTATGTTCTGATGTCTTTAGCTTGCTTACTCTTTCGATGAATCTTCCGGAACTACAGCTAGCTGCTGCATCATTTTTGCATTGTCCCCAATTCCCCAATGTTCTACAACTTTTCCATTGATTAGGCGAAAAATATCTATAGCTTTATATGAGATTTTATTACCTGTTGGGGGCATGTTCATGAAAGTTCCTTGGTGGGTACCAGTAATAGTAACCTGTGCAACTATTTTATCGTCAGCGGCAAACATTTCATCCACCTGAAAATGTAAATCGGGGAAAGCGCTGCGAAACATTTTGAAAAGTTGTTTTACACCTTCCTTGTTAGGTTCCAACCCGGGTGGCATTTCTTCGTTTTCAATTATATTTGCATCAACAAGTTCATCAAAAACTGCTTCATTTCCCTGATTGATAAATTCCGCATAAATGCGTTTTACTGAGGATAGATTTTGCTGTTCTTCTGCAGTTGGTCCGCTATTCTGAGAACAAGCCCACTGCAATATAATCGAACCCAGTATCAGAACTACAACTGTTAAACGCCTTGTCATAATAGAACCTCCTTTTATAATTTTAAGTTAGATATTCTAATTTCAATAGTTTTTAAAAAGAAACAATATAACGAATGACTAATCCCCTATGGCGAAATATAAAAATAATTAAATAAATCAACAAACTTGTCCGGCGTAGTTCGGTAATTACCGGACGAGGACGCGATGCCGTTCGGTACTCTCCTGTTTGTGGGCAGGAACAGTTTACTAGCCAATGGCGAGGCTGTTAGCTTGAGAGACTGTTTGAAAATTTCAAATAAATTGGTAGTCGCAAGCTTCAGCTTGCGTTTTAAACAAAATACGCAACTTGAAAGTTGCGGCTACCTTTTTTTATTAATAATCACACGATAACTTAAACCCGGGTGTTACGTATAATTTTAGTTTGGACTAACCCTCTTTCATACTTAACTGAATTCGTTTTCTTTCAACATCAATATTTACAACTCTAACAATTACTTTCTGTTCTAACTTTAAAACTTCCGCCGGTTCTTTAATAAAGCGTTCTGTAATTTGTGAAATATGCAGTAAGCCGTTTTCTTTTATTCCGATATCAACAAAAGCACCGAACTTAGTAATATTTGTTATTATACCCGGTAAACGCATGCCCGGTTTTAAATCTGTTATTTCGTTAATCATTTCTGAGAATGAAAATACTTCTGCTTTATCTCTTGGATCCAGCCCTGGCTTTTCCAGCTCCTGCATAATATCCTTTAATGTTGGCAAACCTACGGTATCAGTCACATAATTATTAATATCAATTTGCTGACGTATATTTGCAGCTTCAATTAAAGACTTAACAGGATGAGATAAATCCTTTGCCATCTTTGCAACTATTGAATAACTTTCAGGATGAACAGCGGTGTTATCAAGTGGGTTCACTGCTCCGGGAATTCTAAAAAATCCTGCAGACTGCTCAAATGCCTTAGCTCCCAACCCCTTCACCTTCATCAATTCCTTGCGTGAGCGAAAGGATCGGTTTTCACGCCGGTAGTGTATAATTGATTTTGCAAGCTTCGGTCCGATACCCGATACATAACTAAGTAAATGCCGGCTGGCTGTATTTAAATTGACACCAACCTGGTTTACAGCAGAGGTTACCACATGGTCCAGACCTTCTTTCAGACTATCCTGGTTAACGTCATGCTGATATTGTCCCACGCCGATTGACTTGGCATCAATTTTAATGAGTTCGGCAAGCGGGTCCATCAACCTTCTTCCGATAGAAATTGCACCCCGGAAAGTTAAGTCGAGATTAGGAAACTCCTCTCTTGCAGTTTCCGAGGCAGAATAAATCGATGCGCCTGCTTCGTTTACCATAAATACTTCTGTTGTGCCGGAATTAGTAACCAGAGATTTAATAAACCGCTCTGTCTCTCTGCCGGCAGTTCCGTTTCCGATTGCAATTGCTTCCACTTTATATTTTCCCAAAAGCCCTTTTACTTTCTCCGATGCTTCATCTACTTTTTTCTGAGGAGGATGCGGAAAGATAGTTGTGTTATCTAACAGGTTTCCCTGCTGATCAAGGCAGACGAGTTTGCAGCCTGTCCTGAACCCGGGATCGATTGCCATTGTAACTTTTGGACCAAGAGGAGCAGCCAACAGCAACTGGCGTAAGTTTGTTGAGAATACTTTGATTGCCTCTTCATCGGCTTTAGCTTTCGAACTGTTTTTAAATTCGGTAGCAATTGATGGTGCCAATAATCTTTTATATGCATCTTTGATTGATAAACTTACCTGACCCGCAGATTCATTTTTATTTTTTATAAAGATCTTCTGCAGACTTTCAAATGCTGAATCATTATCTATTGATATGGATACGGTTAAAATGCCTTCCTGTTCGGCTCTTCTTATTGCCAGCAGACGGTGACCGGGGCAAAGATTTAACGGCTCATTAAATTCGAAGTAGTTGCTGTACTTCGTTCCTTCATCCCTCTTCTTCTCAATCACTTTTGAACGGAATACCGCATCACGCTCAAATTGCTGTCTGATTGTATTACGTGCATCCGCATTTTCATTAATCCATTCTGCAACAATATCTCTTGCCCCGGCTAATGCGGCTTCAATATCCGGCACTTCATCGTTCAGATATTTTTCCGCAATCTGTTCTATCTGATCTTCCTTCTGCTCCATTATTATTTCTGCCAGAGGTTCTAATCCTTTTTCCCGCGCCGCACTTGACCTGGTTTTTCGCTTTGGTTTGTAAGGAAGATAAATATCTTCAAGCTCTGCCATATTCCAGCAGTTATTAATTTTATCCTCTAACTCAGGAGTTAACAGTTCCTGGTCATTTATGCTTTTAAGAATAGCTTCACGTCTTTTAACCAATTCCAGCAATCGTTTCCATTCTTTTTCAATAGCTGTTACCTCTGTTTCATCAAGACTTCCGGTAGTTTCTTTCCTATAGCGCGAAATAAATGGAATTGTTGCTCCCTCCTCCAGCAGCTTTACTGTATTTGAGACTTGAGATTTACTTATAGAAAGCTTACCGCTTATTTGTTTAATTAGAATTTCCGTCATCATTTTCTGTAAAATGGATTAATGTGTCATTCCGGAAGAATATCCGGAATCTGAATTAGTTATCCACCTGCCAGACAAGCCGCGAACTATTTAATCACGATTAATTGCAAGAGTAAATATAAGCGGATGTAATTCCACCCGAAAGCCCCGTTTATTATTTAATGAAAAAGCTTTAAGTGTTAGGCCGGCTAAACTTGTGATATCGAATAGATATTATGGGAGGATTTGTTAAAGTTGAAATCGATTTTTAGTTTATTAAAGAATACAGGTAGAGGCAGGAAGGCGCTTAAGTTGATGAGTTGGTCAGAAC
>JADFPP010000140.1 GCA_022562275.1 Bacteroidota bacterium | reverse complement strand
GTGTGTATCGTCACCTGTAATTCCTTTATTCAGCCAAATAATATTTGAGATGCCTAAATCCTTTTTAAATACTTCAAAATAATCCTGTTTGGTGAAACCAGGATTTCTCACCTGAACTTTTTGATTTAATAAACATTCCTCAGTAGTGATTAATGTTCCCTTTCCGTTAACATCAATACTGCCGCCTTCAAGTATTACTTGCTCACCGTTATGTTCGGCAACAATTCGTCTTAGATTAAATCTGTTTGAAATGAATCGTGGAATTTTATCATCGAGTTTATAATTATCATACTTTGCCCACCCATTAAACTTAAAATCAACAGCAATAATACTATTCCTGTCTTTAACAAAAAATGGAGCTGAGTCTCTCAGCCATCCCCGGTTAGTTTTTTTTATAAAAAATTCAATGTTAAAAAGATCTGCGCTAACAGATTTTAAAACATTCTCTGCCTTCAATTTATGATTTTTTGATTGAACAATTATTCTTACTTTTTCACCAAAGGAAATGTTTTTAACAATCTCCGCATAAACCCATTTTATACTTGAAAATTTCCCGGGCCAATCATTTTTATTGTGCGGCCATGCAATCCAGGTTGCTTCGTGCGGTTCCCACTCTGCGGGAAGAATATATTTACCCATCCAGAAATCTTTTTGTTAGATCACCATAAGTATCAATTCTTCTATCCCGAAAGAATGGCCAATGTTTTCTTATGTTCTCTATTTTGCCCGTATCAATTTCTGCCATGATAATTTCTTCCTTATCCGCAGAAGCCTGAGCCAGAATTACACCTTGCGGATCACAAATAAATGATTGCCCCCAAAACTCTATCCCCGGTGAATCACCTGAAATTTTCTCCAATCCTATTCTGTTTGCAGAAGCAACATAAACTCCATTAGCAATTGCATGACCTCTCTGAACAGTTTGCCACGAATCAAATTGCTTTTGACCATGCTTTTCTTTTTCATTTGGATGCCAGCCAATTGCAGTAGGATAAAATATTATACTCGCTCCTTGCAGAGCTGTCAACCTCGCCGCTTCCGGAAACCATTGGTCCCAACAAATCAAAGTGCCAATTCGTCCATAAGAAGTTTTAAAAGATTTGTAACCATTATCGCCGGGTGTGAAATAATATTTTTCATAGTAACCCGGATCATCCGGTAAATGCATCTTCCTGTAAATTCCCTTTATTTCACCATCTGAATCCATTAAAGCAAGACTGTTATGATAAATACCAGCGGATCTTTTTTCGAAGACCGGAACAATGACAGAAACTTTATGTTTTTTAGCAATCTTTTTTATTGCATTAGTCGAGGGTCCGGGAATTGTTTCGGCTAAATCAAAATTATTTATCTCTTCAGCTTGGCAAAAGTAACGCGATCTAAATAATTCCGGTAAGCATATTACTTCAGCACCTTCACCGGCAGCTTTTTCAATCCGGGCAACAGCGTTATCAAGATTCTCATCAGTATCTTCGCTAAATGCCATTTGTATAATTGCGGCTGTAAATTTTTCTTTACTTTGTTCCATTTTCTAAATTCTAAACATTTTTTATTATAAAATAAAATCTAATTTTTATTAAAGACATTTCAATTAAAGAAAATAATCATCTTATTTGATACGGTAACTGTATAACAAGGTTCTTACCTGACTACCTGCTTGCAGCAGGCAAGCCGGAGAGGCAGGCTGAATGACAATGGTACGATAAAAAAACATATTTTAGCAGTCACGATATTTTGGTGTGAAGCAGAATTTGGAAATGCTCTTTAATTATACCCGGATGTTGATACTAAATTTCCATGTTCACTATAAACTTTTCCCCTCAGCAATTTCCCGTCTCTATAATATTCTTCTTTATGAATTACTCCAGTTGTATAATATAGTCTCACAAAGCCTTCCAACTTCCCGTTATAATAATTTTCAACCTGCTTAAAAGCACCATTTGGATAATAACTATTTTTCTTGCCTACTATTTTGCCATAGTAGTAATTTGTTTCTGTTTCGAGTAAGCCGTTCGGATAAAAAGTTTTCAACTCCCCATTCAAGATATTATCAGTATAATGCTCCTGTGCTTTAAGAGCACCATTTTCATAATAAAGTAAAGCGATACCATTCTTTATGTTGTTCTTAAATATTTCTTCAGATTTAATAGTACCATCGTTATAATAAGTTTTTTTTAATCCACGTAAAACACCGTTAGTATAATCACCTGAAGTTTTGATTATACCATTCTCGTAAAAAGTAAGATATTCCCCGTCAATTATCCCATCTTTATATGGTATTTCTTCTTTCAAAAACCCGGAGTCATAATATACTCTCTCAACATCTTGTTTAAGACTATCCCGTATAAAGGTTTCTCGTGCTAATGATCCATCATCATTGTATTCTTTGTCCAATCTTTCAGTCGATTCCTCCGTACCTTTATAATCGTAGCGAATCCTGTGAATTAATTCATCATTTATATATTCATCTTTAACTCTAAGGTTCCCTGCCATATCATACAAAAGCACTTCACCTTCAATTCTTCCTATCACAAACGTAGCATCCAGTGCCACCGTATGGTTCTCATGATATATAGTTACTTTCCCATGCTGAATTCCGTTTACAAAAGTTCTTTCAACTTCAAGCTCGCTTGTTTTATAATAAGTTCTTGAAATATCTTGTAACGTTCCATTAATATAATTCCACTCACCCTGAAGTTCGCCGGTTTTATAATACGTATAAGTCAACCCATCAAGTTTATCGTTATAATAATTCTGCACAGCCCATAGCTCTCCTGATTCATAGTACCACTTTGAAGTTCCTTCTCTCAGTTCATTATGGTAATTCCATTCAATACTCGTTATACCATCTTCAAAATACCAGGTGGAAAGCCCCTCCTCCAGCCCATCTTTAAAATTCCATGCCTTCCAAAGTTTGCCGTTAGGATAGTACTCTTTATAAATTCCGTCCAGGCGGTTGTTTAAATATTCACCTTCTGTTTTGATATTTCCGTTGGGATAGTAAGTTTTCTTAACTTCAGTTCCTGAAAGGGTTTGTGAATGTATTAATATATTACAAAAAATCAGAATAATAAAAACTATGTTGAAGCGCTTCATTATAAATTTCATACAAATATATTTCTAATAAAAAAAATCGAATTACAAAACCATTGAAAGCTCAATTAAATACTTTCTGCTAACAATAGAATGAATAATAGGTTGCTAAGTTATTAAAATTCAATTCATTATTAAATTGATTAAGCAATGACTTTTCTGAAAAAATATTTTTAAATTTTTCCGAATCATTCTGTTTTTCTTATATATTAATTATTTGTAGTTCACATTTATTTGGGTGCGAATTTTATTATCCAATATATTAACTCGAATCTAAAAAGGATTCTCAAATTGAGAAAACAGAAAGAGTTTATTGTGTGTTAATATTGATTCTTACTTTTATATAGAATACCTTATATGCTATCTACTGCAAGGTTTAAGCTGACTATTGAATTTCAGTTTTTAAGTTCTTGCAAACGAATAAAAAGGAAGCGATCATGAAAAAGAGAAACATGAGAGCAATAATAGTTAATGATGAATTTTTTCATTGGAACCAGGAACTGAAATATTTTGTGATAAAATGACAGCGCATAAAAATCAGTTATTAAGTTATTTTTTAAAAAGAAATCGTTTGCATATTATGTTCGGCGAAAATCTTTACAAAATAATGCATGCTCAAAAA
>JADFPP010000075.1 GCA_022562275.1 Bacteroidota bacterium | reverse complement strand
CATTTGCTCAGCCAAGGCATCACCATTCGGAAGGTTTTTAATATCAACATTATGCCAGCCGATAACAGCCCAAGAGATAAACATCCAGATAAATACAACAACAGCAGCAATTAGTGACGGAACAATTAATTTGTTCATATCTCCTCCAGAGATTTAATTAACAAATAATTTTTTAGTTGTCCCCTGCTTCGTCCTCTGCACCCTCAACAATTTTTTGTGGAAGTGATTTGGAAGTTTTTGCACCAAGTTGTTTAATATTTTCAGCTCGACCAATAAGGTTACCTCTACCGTTTTTAAGTTTATTCATCGCTCCTTCATAACTGTTCTTCGCCTGATCCATCCTGTTGCCAATATCAATTAAGTCATCAACAAAGCCGACAAATTTATCGTACAGGGCGCCAGATTGTTTTGCAATTTCAATTACATTTCTGCTTTGGTGCTCCTGCTTCCAAATATTTTCAATTGTTCTCAATGTAGCCAAAAGAGTAGTTGGACTGACAATAATAATATTCATTTCTCCGAAAGCATAATTATAGAGGGAATTATCATTTTGTAATGCGAGTGCAAATGCGCCCTCAATTGGGATAAACATTAATACGAAATCTAAACTTTCATTTTGAAAAAGATTTTGATAGCCTTTTGAGCTAAGATTCTTTAGATGTGATCTGATAGATGAAATATGTTCTTTCAACGCAATTTGCTTTTCTTTTTCATCATCAAGCGAAGTATATTTTTCATACGCTAACAATGACACCTTAGAGTCAATAATAATATTCTTTTTATCGGGAAGTCTGACAATTACATCAGGTTGTAGTCTTTTCCCATCTTCCGTGGTTACACTCTCCTGGATAATATATTCACGATCTTTCTCCAGACCAGATATTTCAAGAATTCTTTCGAGAATCATCTCTCCCCAATTACCCATAGTTTTGACTTCGCCTTTTAGAGCATTTGTTAGATTTTGTGCATCCTGGCTCATCTGCAAATTCATTTCTTTAAGCGAAGATAACTGCTGTCGCAATGCAGCGTTTCTATCTATACTTTCTTTATTTGTTTCTTCAACTTTATTTTGGAACTCTGAAATTCTTTCCTTTAAGGGATCAAGTATTTCTTTCAGATTAGTCTTATTCTGCTCTGTGAATTTGCTGCTTTTCTCTTCAAATATTTTGTTAGCAAGATTTTCAAATTCTTTTATGAATTTTTCCTGCAGTTCTTCAATCTCACCTTTTTGTTCGGCAAGTTTCTTCTGAAGATTATCGTAATCTGCTTTTATGGAAGAGAGTTCCGAATTGAGTTCGAGAACTTTATCACGTTCTGCCCCTAATTCATTTTCGGTTTGGCTGTTATTTTCCTGCAGGAATTTGTTCCTTTCTTCAAGCCTTCCGCTTTCATTTTTGCTAATTAATAATTTAATTATCCAGCCAAAAACGAGACCAATAACCAATCCTGCAAGTGTGTATAAAATTTCCATGTATCCAGTTTACAGATTTTTTCTAAATAATAAAATAATAACCGCAAAGCCGCTGAGACGCAAAGTTACAATTCTCAGCGTCCTTGCGACTCCGCAGTAAAGAAACCTACTCCAAACTACCAACTTCCTTTTCAACTTCTTCCAATATTTCGCAGGATTTAATCAACTCTTTCATTTTGTTATGATCATTATAAAGGGGTCTGTCGATATCAAGAAATTCAACATATCTCCGAATAACTTCTTTTGCTTTTGCAACTCCTCTGCCTGTTTGATGATCACGGAAATCCAGTGCCTGTGCAGCAGCCATAAACTCTATTCCTAAAATCCCATATGAGTTATCAATAATTTGAGCATTTTTAATTGCTGTATTCATTCCCATCGAAACAAAATCTTCCTGATCGGCAGCAGCAGGAATTGATTGAATAGATGCGGGTGCTGAAAGCATTCTTTGCTCAACAATTAAAGTATCGGCGGTGTACTGACTTAACATCAAACCCGAAAACATTCCTGCACCTTTTGTTAAGAATGCGGGGAGTCCGACACTTAAAGCCGGATTGTTTAACCTGTTCATTCTGCGTTCACTCATAACACTTACCATAGTAACCGCAGCGCTTATCATATCCATTGGCAGTGCAATGGGTGTACCCTGAAAATTTGCACCTGTAAGTGTAAGATCTTCTTCGGGAATGAATATTGGGTTATCGCCAATTCCATTCAGCTCAATTTCTATTTGCTTCCTTGCATAAGCTACAGCATCGTGGGCAGCCCCGATTACCTGCGGAGTTGAGCGCATCGAGTAAGCATCCTGAACCTTATGTTTTATCTTGCCTCTCTGCAGATCACTTCCGTTAACACATTTCATTATTGCATTTGCACTTCTTACTGCGCCGGGGAATCCTCTCATCTTATGCAATCGTTCATCATAGGGTTTCATGTTTGCATGAAGAGCTTCGAGAGACATTGATGCTGCAATCTCTGCTTGCTTAAGCCATCGGTTTATATCATACAATTGAAGTGCGCCGATTGCTGTGATAAAATTGGAGCCGTTTATTATTGCTAAGCCATCGCGTGCATACAAACCCGGTATTGCTATTCCTGCTTTTTCTAAAGCATCTTTGCCGGACATCCTTTCCCCGTTATAAAATGCTTCTCCTTCGCCCAGTAAAAGTAAGGCGATTTGAGCCATTGGGGCTAAATCGCCGCAAGCTCCAACTGAGCCTTTTTGGCAAACAACAGGAGTAACATTTTTGTTAAGCATTTCTAATAATGTTTGAGTTATCTCAGGTCTGCAGGCGGAGTTACCATGCGCGTGTACATTAATTCTTCCGGCTATTGCACCGCGAACATATTCAATCGGCATTGGTTCACCAATACCGGCAGAGTGATTATATATTAAATACTTTTGAAAATCTTTTAACTGATCATCGTCTAACACTACTTCCGAAAATTCACCAATACCGGTATTTATTCCGTACATAGTTTCTTTTGCGGCAATCTTTTTTTCAAGCATTGCACGGCAGGTTTTTATTTTTTCAAGAGATGCATCGCTTAGTTCTACTTTTTCATTAAAGCGTGCAATCCGTACTAATTTTTCTATTGTTAATCCTGATCCATCAAGAACAATGGTCATTTATTCCTCCGCAATAAGATGAGATATTAAGTATGGAAAATTACATATTAGTGGGGAGAATTCAGAGGGAAAATAAGAGTAGAATCCCCTGCTTGCCCTCGCCAAAGGGAAGAACTTAATTAAATATATTGATCCAACAAATTTTTATTCCAGCAAAAAGTCTCTTCTTCTCAATGGGTAAGAATTTATTGGAACATAAATACTGCCTGTCAATTCATCATACATTGCTAATTCAAATTTAGCCCAGCCATTCTGCTTTGTGCGCACTTCAACTAAAAACTCATGAAAACTGTCTGGAATTAAATTGAATCTTTCTTCATTAAATAATAATGAAATCTTTTTTTTCACCAGGCAGTTCATACACCAGAGCAAATGGTTTATCCCAGGTTTTCTTTCCAACAACTACAATAGTTATAACCAGACTGAAAATATATTTATCAAACTTATGTCCACGATGTGGAGGTATAGTCCGTGTCATCCAGGTATGGCGATAAGTAGAATCTTTATCATATATTTTTATAAATGGAATGGTTAACGGGAAGTTTGATTCTTCTTCTAAATTTTGTGCGGGTAATGGATTAGCAAAGACAATGATGATTGAAAGGAAAACTATAATATTTGTAACACTTTTCACCTCAAAATCCATTCTTAATATTCTTGATCAGTATAAATTATTTTGTTCGTTGATCCAACCTGATATTCCACTCCATTACACTTTCCAAATACAGGATTCCATTTTTTATAAATGGATCATCCTTAAATGTAATGCGAATTTCGCTTTCATCCTTTGCATCATAAATAATAACTATACGATCGTAGTGAATTATAGGACCCGTAATTATAACTTTACCTTCCTCAAATAGTTTGTCAATAAATATAATGTGTTTGCCCCAGGAATCCTGTTCTTCAATTTCTTTTTTTTCATCCCAGTTTGGTCCGGGATCGAATAATAGGATAAAAGTTTTACGCATAATTTACAAACCCAGCTCTTTAGTGGTTATAAGTAATATTGATTTGATCATGTTATTTTTAACTAAAAAAAATCTATTTGCCATAGAAATTATTCTAAACCGGTATTTGGTTTTTGCTTGTTTTTAACACCAGGTTACTAATTATTTTAGCGTTTGTTTTGTTCGCCCGAAACTTTAGCATCACCCTGTCCTCATTATAATCTATAGATATCACTTCTGCAAGTGTATGGATTTGCGATAATAGTTTTGTTTCATCCAGTGTTAGAGATATTTCTTTTTCAATATAAGAATTTTCAATAACTGCTTTCAGTATATCTATTAACTTTAAAATATTTAGCCCTTTCTGTGCCGAAATTATCACACTGTTCTTGTAAGTATTGCGTACGTATTCAATCTTACTTTTATCATCAATTGCATCAACCTTATTAAAAACTTTTAATTCTGATTTAGAATTACTTCCAAATCCTTTAAGCGTATCATCAACGGTTTTTATATGATCTTCATAAAATGGGTGAGAAAGATCGATAACGTGTAATATTATGTCAGCATTTCTAACTTCATCAAGAGTGCTTTTAAAAGATGCAATCAGATGAGGCGGAAGCTTTCTGATGAATCCAACTGTATCGCTAATTAATACTTTTTCGAATGATTTTAGTTCAAGTGTACGCGTAGTTGAATCAAGTGTGGCAAATAGTTTATCTTCTGCAAAAACATTAGCAGAAGTTAGCAAATTAAACAATGTTGATTTTCCTGCATTCGTATATCCGGCAAGAGAAATCCGTATGTGTTTTTGCCTTCCCTTGTTTTGTGTTTCTCTATGAGATTCAATTCGCTTGAGTTGTTCTTTTAGATGACTGATGCGGTTACGAATTAATCGTCTGTCAGTTTCTATCTGGGTTTCACCCGGACCTTTGGTTCCAATACCGCCATATTGCTTTGATAAGTGAGTCCACGCCCTCGTTAATCTGGGCAGCATATATTGAAGCTGTGCAAGTTCAACCTGGGTTTTTGCTTCTTTGGTTTTTGCCCTCAGCGCAAAAATATCAAGTATCAAGCCGCTTCGGTCTATAATTTTTCTGTTAAATAATCTTTCAAGATTCCTTACCTGCACTGAAGTAAGGTCATCATCAAATATTACTAAAGCTATATCGTTCAACTCAACAAGCTGCGCGAGTTCTTCCGCTTTGCCTTTGCCAATATAATATGCAGGATCAAACCGGCTTCTAGACTGAACTATTTTAAAAATAGTATCGGCACCTGCAGTATCTGCCAACTCCTCAAGTTCAGATAAGTGTTCTTCAACCAAATACTTGCTCCTATCTTTTGTATTAAGAGCAACCAGCATTGCTTTTTCTTTTATTTTCTTCTGGATTTCTATCATCCTTCTACATCCACCAATTCTTTTTTTGCAGATCTTGCTATCGTCATTTCAGCTAAAGCCAGAATGAAAGCGGCGATTAAAAAATATCGCCATAGTTCTGAACCAAACCTTGCTTGTAATATCAAAGAAACCGGGTCTTGCCCTTTTTCAATTCTTATATGAGAACCACTAAAGTTTATTTTATCCAAATATTCATCAAACTCTTCATCAGGAACATAGTTTACATTTGATTCAAGTGGATCAGTGTTCACGCTGATTATCCCGAGAAGTTTATTGCCTGATAAAATTTTATAATTACCTGAGATGAAAGTTTCTTTGTATGAAAGAAAATCTGAATCATCATCATTAAGATTAATTAAATCTTCTGTTCTATCGGGTTTTTCAATTTTAATTTGGGGCAATGTTCTTTGGGAAATATTAATATTCAAAGTATTACCGGCAATATACTCCGACTCATTATTTACTTTAGTAGAAAGATAAATAACTGATTTGTATATAAAAGGAGTGAAAATGCTTTTTAGTGGGAAATCACTCCACTCCAGAACCGGAGATACGTTAATAACAAAAAGCTTTCCCTTACCAACACTATATTCGCTTAAAAAAGATGAGCCATCTATTAATGTAATTATACTTTTTCCCTTACCCGCCGGTAAAATTTTATAATAGTTTTTAATCGCGGGAGATTCAATCTCCTTTTTCTTTTCATCTCTGAATATGTTCTGAAAAACAGGATGATAAAAATCAACTTTTTCAAAATCTACGAGACTACCAGCATCATCAGTTCCTACCACAATTGAACCAGGTTGAGGTAAGTTTAGATAGTTAAATGTTTCCTGAAAACTTTGTAAATCTGGAATTGATGAAGGAAACATGACTAATCCTCCTCCGTTGATCATATAGTCCTTTAAATTATCCATACCAAATTTAATCTCACTACCAATTAATATAATCACATCATAGCTGCCTAACTGTAAAGAGTTTAATCTGCTTAAAGAGAATTCTGTAATATTAAAATTTCCATCTACAACTGAAGATTGCAATGCAAGTTTTACAAATTTTGTATCCTTTATATTATCATACAACATAAGAATAGAAATGGTTTGCGGTATATATAGAGCTGTGTACCTTTTATTATCCTGCACTACTTCATCATCCTCAATTTCTACAATAATATTAATAAATCCTGTTTTCTCTGTTATACCCTCAAGTTGAACTGTTTTGGATTCGCCAGGATTAAGATTGATACTTTGCTGCGCCGAACGCTGACCGCCTACGAAAAGTGATACTACAAGATTATTAACATTTTGATCTGAGTAATTAGTAATCGTGGTTTCAAATTCTATTGGTTTATCTTTTTCAAATATTTTTGTACGAACTTTTAAATCATCAACTGCAACGTTGTAAACCCCCTTTTTAGAATAACCAAAAGAATAAATTTTAACTTGTTTATTCAAAATAGTATTTAAATCAATTATATTTTCTTTTTTTGCTATTCTTCCCTTTTGAAAATCAGTTAGAAGATAAATCTCCTTGTTAAAATTCTTCGATCCGGAAATTAAATCAGAAGCTTTAATTAAAGCAGAATTAATAGTCCCGCTTGCACTTGAGATTTTCAAATTATTTAATAGATCAGCTAATGAACCGATATTTGTTTTTAAAGGCAGTTCTTCTTTATGATCTCCCGAAATAAGAATTATTGCAGCCTCATCCCCATCTTCCAGCTGTGTTAAAAGTTGTTTTATAGTTTTCTTCGCCTGATTAAAATATGATCCGTTCTCATCAACCACAGACATACTGAATGTATCATCGAGAATAAATATTGCTGTAGTCTTCGCAGCCGATGTTGTACCGCCAATAGTTACACCTTCAATTGTCGGTCTGGCAAAAGCTGTAACAATCATTATAATTATCATCACGCGCAAAGCAAGTAAAAGCCATTGTTTTAACTTAACACGTCTTATTTTATTTTTTTGTAATTCTTTTAAAAATTTCAGAGTGCTGAATTCAATTTTCTTAAGTTTTCTCAAATTCAGTAAGTGGATTATAACTGGTATCGTAGCTGCAGCAAGACCAAAAAGAATAGCAGGATTTAAAAATATCATTAATTAATAATTCAGAATATTGTTTCCGTATAAATAAAGTTTGTTTGTTCATTTATCAAAATAGTAATATCTATATCAGAATTCTATATATCTTTTTATCAATAAATTTCCTGATGCTTTAGTACTTTTGATGATAATAGGAATTATTTTATTCAGTGTAACTTGCAAATTTCACGATGATATTATAATTTTGTGTTATAACATATATAAATATTTTATATAAACATGGGAAACGTATTAAAAAGAAGATTAAAGCAATTAAGTTTTGAATCTGCAGAACAAGAGGCAATATTAAATATCCTGGTCTCTTCGAATCACGTCAAATCAAAAATCGAATCGGTTTGTACAAAACATGGGATTACAATCTCTCAGTTCAATGTTCTTAGAATCCTGAACGGTAAATACCCCGAAGGATATCCAAGGTGTGATATAATTTCGCGTATGATTGATCCTGCTCCCGATGTAACAAGATTAATTGATCGATTGATAAAGCAAGGACTTGTCGAAAGATATGCATCGACTGAAGATAGGAGACTATCTATTGCAAGGATTACCAATAAAGGTATAGCCGTCCTAAATAAAATAAAACCAAAAATCGATGAGTTGAACAGTTTGATATCAGGTACTCTGAATATAGCTGAAAGAAAGCAGCTCTCAATTCTATTGGAAAAAGTATATTCGGATCTTTTCTAAAATTTTTTAATATTTTGTGTTTTGAAACATTAATTAACACTATATATATTCTATCAAATAATAAAAGGAAATAATTATGGATTTAAAAGCAAGAGTAGAAGACCTTAATCAAATGGTACTTGACGGGAAAATGTTGGAAGCATTTGAAAAATATTACGCCGATGACGTAGTAATGCAGGAAATTAATATGGATCCGGTTTCAGGGAAAGATGCAAACAGGGAAAGAGAGGAAAAATGGCTTTCCGGAATAACAGAATTTCGTGGTGTTGAAGTAAAAAATGTGGCTGTTGGCGATGATGTTACAATGGTGGAATGGTTCATGGATTATGCACATAAAGAATATGGTGATGTAAAACTAAACCAGGTAGCTGTTCAAACATGGCAAGATGGTAAAATAGTTAAAGAACTTTTTTACCACGGATAATTTTAGCTAAAGACGCACCTTTAAGGTGCGTTTCTTTTTTGCCTGATATTAATTATAACTGAAAAAGGTTGTAAGTTTGTTTTTAGCGGCTTCAATGTAAGCGGGTTTGAATAATATCTCTTTCCTCCTTGTCCAATCTTTCAATTCATCTAAAATTTCTTTGGAATGCACTTCTTTCTTTTTTTCACGAAGTATGAAATCAATAGTTCCTAATAATTCTAATCCAAAAGGAGTTTCAAAGCCAGTTATAAATTCAATTGTTTTATTGAGTCGTTTTTTTTGTTCATCATTTAAATTAAGATTCACATACTCTTCTACTTCATCAAACTTCAAGTGAACATTTTTAATAATTGTAGATGGTTTATTAGATTTTACATTGAACTGAAAATAATGATTGTTAAGCACCTTGAGTAAAGGTATGAGGTTCGGTGCAAAAGGTCCGTAATATCCCCTCTCATACCTTAGATTAAGTGGTTCGCCTAATCTTTGTAAAAAGTAACAAAGTTTTTGAGCGACTAAAAGATTTACCTCGTATCCCAATACTCTGTACTTATTCATTAAGAATATGAGCATTGCTCTGGCTGGAGTTAAATGGGGTTTAATTGATTTAATCTCTTTTTCAGTTTCAAATATTCTTGAAGGTTCAATTATTGTTATATCCATTTTCCCTTCAAAATCTTTTAGATGATCCATAATCATTACTTTAACTCTTGCCCAATTCAATTTCCCATTTCCACTGCCTAATGGTGGAATAGCAATTGAACTTACATCTGATTTCCTGATCCACCTCACCAAATCTTTTAGCCCTTCTTCAATATATTCATATTTTGATGGAAACCGCCAGTGCTTTTTTGTAGGGAAATTAATAATGTACTTAGGAAACAGTTGACCTGTTTCAGTTACAAATATCTTCCCTATTTTTATTTCACCAGATTCGCAAGCTTTTCTATAAAGCTTATAATTTTCAGAAAAAGCATTTTTAAATGCCAATGCAATCCCTTTGCCCATTACGCCTTTGAGATTAACTGAATTTACAAGTACCTCTGCACGAACGTTTATAATATTTGTTTCTTCAATATTTATCATACTAGTAATACCATGCGGGTTCTATTCGAATTGGTAATTTTGTTTTATGTTTTTTAAGAACTTGCGAAATATAATCAAAGCACTCCTGATTGTAAACAACGATCTCACTTATTGCCTTTAGTGGTATATCTTTATAAACAAAACACTCTGCTTGTTTTCGCCTTTTTCTATCCGGATCAGTCTCAGTATTATTCCACCTCACTAAATTTACAGCATTCCAGTCTATTTGATTAAGATCCTTTGCATTATTAAAGAACATTGTGAATGCAGCAAAAGCATGACCATCAGTAAATACAAATTTCATTTTTAGCTCTATTAGCTTTTCCATTGAGCTAATCAGATAAATAATTTCATTCTGTGGTTTTCGTGTCACATCAAATCCATTTTTTATACAATAAAGCATTGGTGAGCGTACACCAAAATAAAAGGCAACATAATCTTTAATAGTACCACCGGGTTCTATTAAGATTTGTAAATTTGCTCTTTCTTTTATTAATTCCATTTCACCAATTGGTATGTATTTAGAACTTTTTCCATAATTTGGTGCAAATATTTTTTTATCACCTAATATTAAATTCAGGTTTTCTCTGTGTACAATTCTATAAATATTGGTTGACATAGGTTACTTAATAGTTATTTAACTAGCTTTTCTAAAATACAAATATAATTTTTGATGTTATTTTAATTTTAAACTGGCGCCCAGATTCATTTGATGTAATAAAAAACCCGATTTCAAAAATGAAGTCGGGTTTGTATAATTATTTATGATCAAAAGATTAAGTCTTATTCTTCTCTGCAATCAGGTTCAAAGCACTACCTGCTTTAAACCATTCAATCTGTGCAGCATTCATTGTATGATTCAGCATTATCTTATCTTCGGAACCATCTTTATGTTTTAAAATCATTTTAACCTGTTTGCCGGGACTTAGTTCGCTCAATCCTAAAATGTTTACTTTATCATCTTCATGAATCTTATCATAATCTGATGGATTTACAAACGTTAAAGGCAGCAAACCTTGTTTCTTTAAATTGGTTTCGTGTATGCGTGCAAATGATTTTACAATGATCGCTTTGCCCCCAAGGAATCTCGGTTCCATTGCAGCATGCTCGCGACTGGAGCCTTCGCCGTAGTTTTCATCCCCAATTACTACCCAGCCTAAATCTTCACTTTTATAATGGCGTGCTACTTCGGGTACAGTTTTAGTTTCCCCATTTAGTTGATCCTTCACTTTACCGGCTTCATTAGTAAAATAATTAACAGCCCCTATAAACATATTGTTTGAAATATTATCCAAATGTCCGCGATACCTTAACCAGGGTCCAGCCATCGAGATATGATCTGTTGTACACTTGCCTTTTGCTTTTAATAACACGAGCAAATTAGTATAATCTTTCCCGTCCCATGGTTTGAAAGGCTCAAGCAATTGTAATCTATCACTATCTTTATCAACGATCACTTCAACGTCAGATCCGTCTTCAGCCGGGGAGATAAATCCGCTTCCACCGTCATCAAAACCCTTTGGTGGAAGTTCTTCACCAACAGGCGGATTCAACTTTATTTTTTCACCTTTATCATTTTCCAGTTCATCTGTAATTGGATTGAAAGACAGACTCCCTGCAAGAGCAAGTGCAGTGGTTAATTCCGGACTTGCAACGAATGCCAAAGTTTCGGGATTTCCATCATTGCGTTTAGCAAAATTTCTGTTAAATGAAGTAACAATCGTATTCCTATCTCCGGTTTTAATATCCATTCGCTTCCACATACCTATGCAAGGACCACAAGCATTTGCCAATATTAATCCCCCAATATCAGTTAGTTTCTTCAGCTGCCCATCGCGCTCAATTGTTGCTCTTACCTGCTCAGAGCCGGGGGTGATGGTGAATTGTGATTTGGTTGTTAACCCATTTTCTTTGGCCTGCCTGGCAACACTTGCAGCTCTGTCTATATCCTCATAACTGGAATTTGTACAACTGCCTATTAGCGCAACACTTATTTTATCAGGATAATTATTTTCTTTAATGATTTCTTTCATTTTTGAAATTGGCCAGGCTTTATCCGGAGAAAAAGGACCGTTAAGATGCGGTTCCAATTCATCCAAATTAATCTTAATTATCCGATCAAAATATTTTTTCGGATTTTCAAGAACCTCTTTGTCAGGTTTTAACTCATCAGCTAATCCTTCTGCCAGAGCAGCTACATCCGCCCGTCCGGTAATTCGCAGATAGGAGGACATTTTTTCATCGAAAGGAAATACTGAAGTTGTTGCACCAATTTCTGCACCCATATTACATATAGTACCTTTACCGGTAGCTGATATTGAATGAGTCCCTTCACCATAATATTCAACTATTGCTCCTGTACCACCTTTAACAGTTAAAATTCCAGCTAACTTTAAGATAACATCTTTTGCAGAAGCCCAACCGTTTAGCTTACCCGTTAACTTAACACCTATTAATTTTGGCCATTTTAATTCCCACGGCATACCAGCCATTACATCAACAGCATCAGCGCCCCCAACACCAATAGCTATCATGCCCAATCCACCTGCGTTCGGTGTATGAGAATCTGTTCCAATCATCAACCCACCGGGGAATGCATAATTCTCAATTACTACCTGATGAATAATGCCAGCTCCCGGTTTCCAGAAACCTATACCATATTTGCTGGATATGCTTTCAAGAAAATTATACACCTCTTTATTTTCCTCAGTTGCTCTTAACAAATCATCTTTTGCTCCAACCTGAGCTTGAATCAGGTGATCGCAATGAACAGTGGAAGGAACAGCAACTGTTTTTCTTCCGGCAGACATAAATTGCAGTAATGCCATTTGGGCTGTTGCATCCTGCATTGCAACCCTATCGGGTGAAAGTTCTGCATAATCTTTACCTCTTGTGACTTCTCTTTCAGCGTCTTCCGATAGATGTACATAAAGAACTTTTTCAGTATAAGTCAGTGGTCTGTTTAAAACTTTTTTTACAGCGCTAAGTTTATCCTTATATCCTTCATAAAATTGCCGAATCATATCAAAATTTGCTGTCATTTTTACACCCTTCATCTTAAATAAAAGTTAAATATCACTTATTTGAAAATACAAAAAAGTATTGAAATTTACTTTTTTGGCATCATTAGTGTGCTAATATAACTTTCTCTTAATGGTTATTAAAGAAAATTAATACTAATTTTTGTAACTAAATTTATCTTTTAAGGCTATAAATGTACACTAATCCCATCTTAGTTGTAGATGACGAATTATCCTATTTAGAATTAGTTAAAGGTTTGCTAAATCAGGAAGGTTACGAGAATATTATCACCAAAGATAATCCCCAGAATGTTATGCCCCTGCTGGAAAAGCAGAATATAGATCTAATTCTTTTAGATGTTTATATGCCTCAAATGAATGGCCTGGAATTACTTGAAAAAATATATGCAATCTATCCTAAAATACCAGTTATTGTTATTACTGCTGTAAATGAAGTAGAGGTTGCACTCAAAGCAATAAAATTAGGGGCTTATGAATTTATTACAAAACCACCTGATGCAGACAGGCTTTTACTAACTATTAAAAGAGCTATTGGCAAAAGATTGTTAGAGACGGAACGAGATTCACTTAGAAAAGCTCTTAGTGATGAGAAACCGGAGAAGAGATTTTTTTCTGATTTCATCACAGATTCGCCATTACTTTTTAAAGTTTTTGAGTTAGCAGAAATATTTGCCCCTACAAATGAAACTATAATTATTTCAGGTGAAACCGGGACAGGGAAGGATCTTCTGGCAAAAAAAATCCATGATCTTTCGCCCAGAAAAAACGGACCGTTCATTGCTGTAAACCTTGCTTCAATATCACCTAGTTTATTTGAAAGTGAATTATTCGGACATAAGAAAGGAACGTTTACGGGAGCCGGTGCGGATAAAATGGGCTATTTTGAAGTAGCCAGGGGCGGCACAATTTTTCTCGATGAAATTGGTGAACTTCCACTCGAATTACAGGGAAAATTGCTCAGAACTATTCAATATAATGAAATAATGAGAATCGGTGATCCGAAACCTATTAATTTAGATATAAGAATTATATCGGCAACAAATAAAGATTTGTTAGAGGCTGTAAATAAAAAAGAATTCCGTGCCGACCTCTATTATCGTTTGAACAGGGGATATATTCGTATACCACCATTAAGAAAACGCGGTGATGATGTGTTGATCCTTGCGGATTATTTTCTTGAAATTGGAAATAAAACTTACAACCGCAATATTCTCGGTTTCTCTGATGAGGTGATTACAAACCTAATGAATTACGATTTCCCGGGTAATGTGAGAGAGTTGGAAAACATTATTATTAATGCTGTAGCAACAACATCAAACAATCAATACATAGATTCTGTAGATCTTCCACCGCCTTTAAACAAAGAAAAGGTGGGAGAATCTGCTCGCGGTAGATTAACTACTTTAGAAAATGTTATGGAAGAACATATTTTATATGTAATGAAAAAGATGGGTAATAATGTTCAAAAAGCTGCCCCAATTCTGGATGTTAGTGAACGAACATTACAAAGAAAGCTCAAAAGTATAAAAGTGAAAAAAAATAACGATATTATTGACGCCGTAAACGGTAAAATTGACTGAAGAAATGTACTCTCCCTGTAAAATATCCTAACATCTCCGTAACAAATAGTTACAAAATTACCTTTTCATCTTCATTCTGTGCTTGGCAGTGAAATTGCAACCTAAGTTCGCTGAATAAGAATATAAAAAAAGGTTATCTATTAATTATGAATTCGGGCCACTCATTTTTAAGTATAGGGGCGTTATTACTCTTTTCGTTGGTATCCCTGAATTTCAACTCAACTGTTTTAATAAATACAACTGTTGAAGTTGAAAATAAAGTTTATCTAACAGCATTTTCTTTGGCTGATGATTTAATAGAAGAGATAAAGCAAAAAGCTTTTGACGCTGCAACTCTTAATTTTCCAACTACAAACCCCGACAATCTAACCCCTGCAGATAACCTGGGCCCGGAGGGGGGGGAAGTTTATCCAAATTATAATGATATGGATGACTACAACGGATTCACAAAAACTGTTTCTGCACCTCACGCAGAAAATTACATCGTTAATTGTACTGTTACATATGTTGATACAGATGATCCCGACATAGTTGTGGGAACTCAAACATTTTACAAAAAAGTAACTGTAAGTATTAGCAGCCCTTATTTAAGAAACCCTATTTCTCTATCTCACATTTTTACATTAAAGTAAGTTATGAGCATTTTATTAGATTTATTTGGTTCCATTATAATTGGCAGCTTGATAGTTTTAATGCTGGTCAATTTTAATATGTTCCAGAGTAAAACAAGGATTTCATCCGATTCAGAACTTCAACTTCAGCAAAATGCAAAAACATTGGCTGACATTCTTAATTATGATTTCAGGAAAATAGGTTATCGCTATAATAATGTTGCCTTTGCCCAGGCAGATTCTGAAAAAATTTCCTTTTATTCCGATATTGATCGAAATGGATCAATTGATCTAATAACCTATATGCTAGGAGATACTTCTGAAGTATCAATGACAACGAACCCAGGAGATAGAATTTTGTATAGAATAGTTAATAGCGATACTCTTAAAGGTCCGTCTCTGGGTTTAACAAAAGCAAAATTTTCATATCTAGATGAGATTGGTGCTGAAACGACTATACTTTCAGATATCAAATATGTAAAAGCTGAATTGTGGATAGAATCCATTGAGCCGATTGATGGAAAGTACTTATTTACTTACTGGGAAATGACAATAAATCCAAGGAATTTATAATATGGGACGAGGAATAATAATAACAGTTTTAGGAGTTTCGGCAATTACTGGTTTTCTGATACTCCAACTCAATGCAAATTCAAAACAAGGGTTAAAAACCACGGTCGATAAATACGAATTTACTCAAGCCAGAATTATTTCCAATTCGGCTGTTGAGATATATTTAGAAAAACTGAGAAGGAATAAGACTCTCAGCGGTACTTTTACAAATATAGATTTAATGGATGGAGCCTATGATCTTTCTATTACCGGACCCGATACTTTGATGACTATTACCTCAATGGGTCACTTCGGCAACACCAATCATCAAACTATTGTTACTGCAAAAAGAGAACCCGCTAAACTTCCTTCAGTTCATGGTGCATTATATATTTCAACGGATACACTCAAAGTGAAATTACGAGGCAATTTGGAAATTGATGGGAATGATAGAAATATAGATGATTCTCCGGGACCAGAACCCGCTGTACCTGGAATAGCAGTTGATGATCCTGCAGATAGTGCATATGTGATTAACGAATTAAAACCAAAAATATCGGAAGACATCGAGGGATTAGGCGGAGACCCCAGTGTCTACACCGTAGTAGATAATACTAATTGGGAAGAGGTTACCCAGAATTTGATTTTTGCTCAAGATACTGCCCTGGGAACCGGGACATATTCAGCCGGAACCGTGCTTGGTACTTTTGCCAATCCAATCATTACCTATGTACAGGGAGATGTTCATTTTTCAAGTACAGCTACCGGCAGTGGTATAATGATTATTGATGGGAATATAATTATGAGTGGTCAGTTTACCTACTATGGAATGATAATAGTATATGGCCAATCTTCTATTGAAACTACCTTTGTTGGCAATGGAGGTATTTATGGATCTACAGTAATAGTTGGGAGTAATGTGGATTTCAAATCAACCGGAACCACTGGGATATATTATAGCAGCCAGGCAATTTCTAATGCCCAAATAAACTTAAAATCATCAAGATTTGAAATTCTAACCTGGTGGGAGTAAACCGGTTTAATTATTAATCGCATAAATAAATTAAATATTATATAATAAATGAACTTTTTAAATAACAATAAAAAAAGCGTTAACCCAGACCTGGCGGATTTTGCCGGCAAGATTGAAACCCGGCAGCTTCCATTCTTCAGCATAATAAGGATTACAATTGCGATCTCAGTAGTATTAGCATTGATTATGTTTTTACTAAAATAATTTTTAAAGGTCTTTCTGTGTATAATCTGATTTTTTAAATCAAACTCATTTGAAACATTATTTTCAATTTTCAACAAAGGATACAAATAGTTCTGTAATTTTAAACATTTTAGCAACCGCTAGCCTTGGTAACTTAACGACATTATTATCCTCCAATTTCCTTCGTAACACTTCAAAAACAGAATATTAATAGGAAACTAACTGTTGCACATTATTTGCATAGAGTTTAGTGAAAACATAGGAGAATAAATGAATACGGGGCAATCACTTCTTAGCATAGGCGCACTCTTGATATTATCTCTAACAATCCTGAGAGTTAATAATAGCATTCTTACAACAGACAGTATAATGCAGGA
>JADFPP010000139.1 GCA_022562275.1 Bacteroidota bacterium | reverse complement strand
GAGCTGAACTCGGATATTTTATTGTCAGTGATGGTTCGGTAAATCCAACGCGTATAAAAGTAAGAGCACCTTCGTTTGTTAACATGGTTGTATTCGGAGAATTGTGCAAAGGACATATGGTAGCAGACGTTGTCGCAATCTTAGGCAGTATTGATATAGTTCTTGGAGAGATAGACAGATGATTTACGATTGGTTATATAGTTTAACAGGAAGTGAAATGATTGCTATAGGCATTCAAAGTTTGCTGCCTCTATATCTTTTCATTCTTCCCTTTGCATTAGTTGCGGTGCTTTTAGAACGAAAAGTAGCAGCCCATATGCAGGATAGATTAGGACCTATGAGAGTTGGCTATCACGGTCTTCTGCAAACTATTGCTGACATACTTAAACTTTTACAAAAAGAAGATACCGTTGCTGCCGATATTGATAAAAAGTTTTTTGATCTTTCACCCCTGCTTGTTTTTGCGGGAAGCTATGCAGCATTTGCAGCAATACCTTTCTCAGGTGCATTTATGGGTTCGAATATTGATCTTGGAATAATTTACATTGTTGCCGTTACAGGTCTTGTTGTTGCTGGAATTTTGATGGGGGGATGGGCCTCGAATAATAAATATTCATTACTTGGTGCTATGAGAGCAGCAGCCCAAATAATCAGTTTCGAAATTCCAACCTTACTTATTGTTGTTACTGTTATAATGATTACAGGCACAATGAATCTTTATACTATGAGCGAGTGGCAGACAGGATACTTTTGGAATTGGCTGATATTAGGCGGTCCGGATTTTGGTATTGCTAAAATATTATTCATCCCATTAATGCTAATGGCATTTTTAATCATCTTTTTAAGTACGCTTGCAGAAGTGAATAGAACGCCTTTCGATATTCCTGAAGCAGAATCTGAAATAGTTGCCGGTTACCACACGGAATATTCAGGGATGAAATTCGCAATGTTTTTCCTTGCAGAATATGCAAATATGTTCGCTGTTTCTGCAATAGTTTCGGCACTCTTTTTTGGCGGCTACCAATCACCTTTCGGTTATTTAGGAAACCTTCTTGAAATTGGCTGGTTGATTCCTATTGAACAATTCTTTTGGTTTACTGCAAAAGGAGTGTTTTTTGTTTTAGTGCAGATGTGGTTAAGATGGACTTTACCGCGCTTTAGGGTAGATCAGCTTATGAGTTTCTGTTGGAAATACCTTATCCCAATTTCATTTGTTATTTTATTATTAGTTGGATTGATAACAGTTTTATAATGAAGAATTATATCTTAAAATTCTGGCAGGTCTTTTTTACAATAATGATCGGGATGAAAGTTACGTTCCGCCACCTGTTTATCCCAGCAGTAACTATACAATATCCTACCGTAAAACCGGAGATGCCTGAACGCGAAAGAAACCGTTTATACGTTAATATGGACGATTGTATCGGCTGCCTGCAATGTGAACGAGCTTGCCCGGTAAATTGTATAGAGATTGAAATTGTTAAAACTATACCTGGAGAAGATCTCGGCAAAACAACCAATGGAAAAAAGAAAGCCCTTTGGGTAACTAAGTTTGATATAGATATGGCTAAATGCTGTTACTGCGAGTTATGTGTGTTCCCCTGCCCAACCGATTGCATTTATATGACCGATGTTTACGAATTTTCAGAATTCGAAAGAGATAATTTTATTTACGATTTTGTAACACTTACGCCTGATGAAAAAGAAGAGAAGAAAAAGAATCGTGAAGAATTTATGATAAAGAAAGAAGCCGAAAAAGCTGCCGCCGCTAAAAAGAAAGCCGAAGAAGAAGCAGCTAAGAAAAAAGGAAGTGAAACTGAGAGTGAAAATAAAACAGACGATAAACCTGAAGAAAATAAAGAGTAATTGAAATGACAGTTTACGATATAATATTTTATTTATTCGCTGCAGTTACTTTAATATCAGCATTCTTTGTTGTTACTAACAGGAACATTGTTCACTCTGCTTTCTTCCTGCTTTTTACTTTCTTTGGTGTTGCAGGTATTTATGTTATGCTCGGAGCAGATTTTATCGCAGTAGTACAGTTAATTGTTTATGTGGGAGGGATACTGATATTAATATTATTCGGAGTTATGCTTACAAATAAAATTGTTAATGTAGAAATTAAAACAGGTACTATCCATGCTTTGCCTGCATCAATTGTGTTGGGATTATTTGCCGGCGCAATTGGCGCTGCTGTATTAAATACAAACTGGAAGGTTGTTGAATCTCCTGATCCCGTTCCAACAACTGCAGCAATCGGAAGCATGTTAATTAATGAATATGCACTGATCTTCGAACTGCTTGGCATACTTTTATTAATTGCACTGATCGGTGCCGCATCAATGGCGAGAAGATAATTTATGTTAACAGTTGGCTTAACACATTTTTTAGTTATTAGCGTAGTTCTTTTTTCTCTTGGAATGTACGGAGTTATAACGAGAAAGAATGCCATAATGGTGTTGATGGGAATAGAACTCATTCTAAACTCGGCAAATATTAATTTTATTGCATTTGCTAAATTCGGCAACTTTGGTTTACAGGGGCAGATAATTGCATTATTCGTTATTGTTCTGGCAGCAGCTGAAGCAGCTATTGCGCTGGCGATTGTAATTAATATTTATAAAAATATCACAAACATCAATGTTGATGAAATTGATTCTTTAAGAGACTGATTATTATATGACCGAATCTTTAATGATAATTATTGCGATTGCTGTTTTATTCTTACCATTACTTGGTTTTGTAGTAACAGTTT
Organism: Bacteroidota bacterium; assembly: GCA_022562275.1. Classification (GTDB taxonomy): domain Bacteria; phylum Bacteroidota; class Ignavibacteria; order Ignavibacteriales; family Ignavibacteriaceae; genus BMS3ABIN03. The sequence goes on along the minus strand of JADFPP010000139.1, from coordinate 1,047 downwards.
TTTTAGGCAGTAAGATAAAGCAAATATACTTCTTTGAAAATATAATTATGTTCCTCAGTCTTGCCGGAGCAATTATACTTGCATTCTTCAAACTTTCAAGCTTCGGAGATACTACAATATCATCTGAATTTGTTTGGATTGATCTCGGCAACACTCCTTTAATGGGTGATATAAAAATAACTCTCGGAATTATGCTTGATAACATTGCAGTTCTGATGATCGTTGTTGTAATGCTTATCAGCTTCCTTGTTCATATTTTCTCAATAGAATATATGCGTGGAGATCCGAGATACAACCGTTACTTTGCTTACTTAGGGTTGTTTACTTTCTCAATGGCTGGCATCGTGTTCACGCATAACATTTTAATGATGTACATCTTTTGGGAGCTGGTTGGATTATCTTCCTACTTGCTAATTGGTTTTTGGTTCGAAAAAAAAGTCTGCTTCCGATGCAGCAAAGAAAGCATTTATTGTTAACCGTATCGGTGATGTTGGAATGTTCATCGGAATCATGATGCTTTATAATGCATATCATACTTTTACCTTCGATGAAATTTTTTACCAGATTTCAATTGGCAACTTACCTTTTAACAGTGAGTTTTGGCTAACAGTTACAGGATTACTTATTTTTGCCGGGGCAATAGGAAAATCTGCTCAAATTCCTCTGCACGTTTGGCTTCCCGATGCAATGGAAGGTCCTACGCCTGTTAGTGCTTTAATACATGCAGCTACAATGGTTGCTGCTGGAGTTTATCTTACCGTAAGAGTTTTTGGAATATTTACAGCCGATGCAATGTTAATAATTGCATCGATCGGTGCATTATCGGCTTTCATTCCTGCAACAATTGCGTTAACTCAAAACGATATAAAGAAAGTACTTGCATATTCAACTATATCTCAGCTCGGTTATATGATAATGGCTTTAGGAGTTGGTGCATATACATTTGCATTCTTTCATTTGATTACACATGCATTCTTTAAAGCTTGTTTGTTTTTAGGTTCAGGTTCAGTCATTCATGGAATGCACAACGAACAGGATATACAAAAA
>JADFPP010000074.1 GCA_022562275.1 Bacteroidota bacterium | reverse complement strand
ACAATTGAACAGGCATTAGAACGAGCCGGAATAAAAGCAGGCAATAAAGGGTGGGATGCTGCTCTATCAGCAATTGAAATGGTGAACCTGTTAACAAAGCTTTAACCCACGATAAAAGTCAGGGAAATTAAAGTTATGATGAGAAAACTTTATCTCAATCCGAATGAGAGGAAGAGACTTTCCCGCAATGCAGGATCAGCTTTGAGTTGAAACCTGAAAAGAGTGTGATTAAATGAATAACAAATAAAAACGAAATCAGATTTCATTTAAAGAATTATTTTTCTATTTCTTCTTTATAAATTTAACGCCCTCTAAATCTTTAAAGTCAGAATCCTGTGTCCATACTATTGCATTAAACAATCTGGCTGTTGTGTAGATGAGACTATCAGTCATGAGAATATTTTTATCATAACTAATTTTAGCCGCACTGATTGCAATTGAAGCATTAACCTCAACTACATTTGCCTGCTGCATTAAAGCAATTGCCTGCAGAGCACTGTTTTCATCTTTTTCTTTCAGGATCTTTTTAAATATTTCGTACAGATTTATGGCTGAGACAATTAACTTTTTTGTGTCTTCAATTACAGGAGTAAAGAACTTTGCATTTTTTCCATCAGCAAAATACTCCAGCCATCCGGATGAATCCACTAAATTCATAACCTGCCTTCTTCCCTTTCAACATCAGTATTAATGCCTTTAATAAAACCGCGCGCATCTTCAATTTTTTTAACAATAATAAATTCAATCCTTTCGTCCAATGCGATTATTTGCAGTTTTTGCCCGGGTTTCAATTCCATTTCTTCCCTGATCTCTTTTGGAATAACAACCTGGAATTTTGGGGATAATGTTACTGTTGTCATTTTATCTTTTCCTAAATTATTTTACGTTTTATATATCAATTCTTTATTTGTATGTCAACAGTAAATCGATTACTTTTCAATTATACGTTTAATCTATCGATTGGAGTAACTACACTACAAAAAATGTAAAAAATTTCTATTTGAACTGAATGAAAGGGAAAATATAAATTTAATGAATGTTATATATCATTATCCCACAACCTGCTTATCACTAAGGAAGGCTTAAGTCGAAGGTAAATTATACTAATACTAATTAACTTGCATCATACTCTTCGCGGGTGATAACAGTTATCTCTTTTAATCCAAGAGTTTTCAGTTCTGAATTGATTTTTGTTACATTCTCAATCAGAATTATATCAACCTGTTTTCTGTATTGTAGAAATATTCCTTCCAATAAATATAATCTTTCAATTTGTGAGTCGGTTGGCTTACCGGAAAAGCTGATTATACCTGAATAAATATCACCAATCTTTTCTGCGAGACGTATTTCGCCTGATAAACGATTAGGGCTCGTTGCAACTAATTCTTTATGCATTTTTTCTAGTTGTTTAGATAATGCATCCAATTCATTTTTAAATTCACCTTCCTTAATATTCCTTGCAGCTTTGGTTAGTTTATCTTTCAAATCTGTTACCTGCTTATCTGCAAATGATATATCCTCTAAAAGTGAATAAGCTTGATTCAGAGTTTCAAACTGCAGCTTCATATCCTCTTCGGAATGTCCTGCTTTAGGATCAGTTTGAAGCGTGATTGTTCCAACGTATTCATTATCACCCTTTTTTATTTTGATGGTATAATCTCCGGGTGGAAAAGTCGGACCGAATGCCGTTCTGAAAGCCAACAGTGGTGATGAAGCTTTAACCTTCGGTGGTTTTTTCCTTACGACCCAATTAACACGGTTGATCCCCTTCTTCTTTCCTGCAGGAAGTGTTTTAATAAGATTACCTTCTGAGTCATAAATTTCAATAGACATATCACCAAACACGTGACGCTTTTTCATATAATAAGTTATGATTGCTGATGAGCTGGGATTTCTTCCGAAGAATTCCTGATCACCTGAAATTCCGTAGGCAAATTTAGGATTAGTGATGATATATGGCTTCGATGGAAATATTGTTACATCCGATGAAAGGACTTCATCAGATAACTGCCTTAAAGGAGTAATATCATCCAGTATCAGCACTCCCCTTCCATGTGTTCCCATCACAAGGTCATTTTCAGTTGGATGAATAACCATCTCATAGATAGGAACTTTCGGCACCTCGCCTTTAAATCGTACCCACTGGTTTCCTCCGTCTATCGAAATGTATAATCCATATTCCGTTCCAAGAAAAAGAAGATTCGGATTAACAAAATCTTCAACAATTGTTCTGGCAAATGTTTCCATATTATCGGCAGCAAGTGAAATCCAGGTTTCACCAAGATCAGTTGTTTTGTAAACGTAAACATTTTTATTACCATTTCTGTGTCCGTCGAACACAACATAAGCAGTGTTAGCATCAAAATTACTTGCTACAACTTTTGAACACCAGGTATTTTCCGGAAGACCTGAAACATTAGTAGTTACATCTTTCCAGTTTTTACCATCATCCATTGTTACCTGTAAATTGCCGTCATCCGTTCCTGCCCATATAATTTTACTGTCTTTCGGTGATTCGCTTATTGTATAAATTGTACAATGATTTTCTGCCGTTGAGTTATCAATTGTTAAACCGCCGGATTCCTCCTGCTTTTGTTTTTCAGGATCGTTTGTTGTTAAATCGGGAGAGATCTTTTCCCATGCATCCCCGCGGTTATTTGTGCGGTAGAGGTATTGCGCACCAACATATAAAACCCCTTCATTTGTTTGTGAGAATGCAATTGGTGTATCCCAGTTGAACCTAAGCTTTTCAGTTGGATCATCTGAGAAAGGTTTTATCTCTTTAATCTCCCGTGTGTTTTTATAAAAGCGCATCAAGTTTCCGCCCTGATACTGCCAGTATAGAATATTGCTATCCGTTGGATCAGGCAGCACATTAAAGCCATCACCATAACCAACATTTTGCCAATCGCAGTTTGTTATTCCGCCTACGCTTTCTGACGGACCAATCCACGAACCGTTATCCTGCAGCCCGCCGTAAATATTGTATGGTTTTTCATTATCAACACTAATGTGGTAAAATTGAGCAAGAGGAAGATTTTGTGCATGCTCCCAAGTGCTCCCTCTATCGTAAGTAATATAAAATCCACCGTCCGTTCCGAGATACATATTTGAATTATTCTTCGGGTTTATCCATAATGCATGATGATCGACATGAACACGTCCCCCTTCAACAAAAGGTGAAGTGAACGAATAACCTCCATCAACACTAACGTTTAATGAAAAGCCCGGTTTGTAAATTCTATTAGTATCAACGGGATCGGGAACAATGAGTGAAAAATAGAATGGTCTTTCTGCAACTGTTTGTGATGTCGTCCTCAATTCCCACGATTTTCCATTATCCAGAGAACGATAAAGTCCTGTCTTATCAGACTCGATCAAAGCGTAGATAATATTCGGATCGGCTTTCGAGAATGCCACGGCAATACGTCCGAGTTCACCTTTAACAGATTCAATATCTACCTTCTCCCAATTTTTCCCGCCATCATCAGTTTTATATAAAGCACTTCCCGGTCCGCCGGATCGAAATGTATAAGGTTTCCTCCGGAAGTCCCACATTCCGGCATAAAGCACATCCGGGTTTTTCGGATCCATTGCCAAATCGGAGCAGCCGGTATTCTCATCTATAAAAAGAATCTTTTGCCACGTCTTTCCGTCATCGGTTGTTTTGAATACACCTCGCTCTTCATTTGGTGCCCAAACATTTCCCAAAGCAGCCACATAAACTTCACTGCTGTTTTCAGGATTAATAATAATTTTTGCAATATGATCTGTTTCTTCCAAACCAACTTTCTCCCACTTATCTCCGCCATTGGTTGTTTTATATAAACCGTTACCAACACTTATGCTGTTGCGTGTCCAAACTTCACCCGTACCAACCCAAACAGTGTCTTTATGTTTTTGATCTATTGCTATTGCACCAATTGTTTGTACCTCATCTTCAAAAACATCTTTAAATGTTGTACCGCCGTTAGTGGTTTTCCATAAGCCGCCTGTTGCTGCACCTACATAAATTAAACGAGCGTCTTCTTCCCATGCATCAAGCGCAGAGATTCTGCCGCTCATTAAAGCAGGACCAATTGCTCTTGCCTTCATCGAACCGAAGAAACTGGGTTTTAATTTTTTTGTTTGTGCTTGCGCATTAGAAAATCCAAAGATTAATAAAGCGAAACATATAACTAAGTATCTGGTGTGTCTTATTGTCCTTCCGAACCCGCCTGTCCGGTAGGCAGGCTTGGTTCGAAATTTGTTGAATGAGCAGGAAGAAATATCCTGAAATGAATTCAGGATGACCGGTTTATTCAAAGATATACTACTTACAAACAAATTTATGATTGATCTTTTCATCTTTTTAATACTCCAATTTTATTCTGAATCTGTTGAATCAACCGGTGTTGTAACATCCTGCGTTTCTGATAATGAATCAGCCGGTGCGGTTACTTCCGGCATTTCGAACAGTGAATCCGGAACATCCACATTGTAAGTGAATTCTTCAAATACCATTTGCATCACGGTATTACCGTTTACTTTTGTTTCAATTGAAAACGGATTTAATATACCATCAGTAAATTTATAATTACTAAAGACAGTCTCCGCCTCGGTATCAACGCCTTGTACCATTAACTTTGATATTGTTTTTAGTATAACATAATTTTCGGAATCAATATAAGAAGTGATTACATCGCCGTTCGGTCTGGATAGCTTAATAACGTAAGTTTCAATATCGTCTATATCCTCTGTTCCTGTAAACTCAACTGTGTATCCTTTCTCTTCGTAGTTATAAAAGATGCCGTCATAATCTGCCTGAATTTTCATTTTGTCAATCTGTTCGGCTGTCATTGGCACGGGATCGGTTCCGCCGGCAAAAGGGTTTATACTCCAACCTTTTTCACCATCAAATGCAGATACGATTTCCATACCTTGGAATGTTGCATCCGATCTGAATTTCATGGGTCTTTTATGAGAAGATGTAAAAGGGATTTCAAACTGCCCCTGAATGATCTTTCCTTTGGTAGAAAACGTCTTGGTTTCAAGTAGTTTCTCCTGTCCGATAGTCTCAAAATAATTTGCTAATATTTCATCAATTGTTTGTGCATTTACCTGCGTGAAAAATAGTAAAGAAAATAGTATGGGAATGATCAGCTTTTTCATTGTGCCCTCGTGAATGATTGTTAAAAAATAATTATTTGCAATTAGTTTATATCTAATAGTAAAAATTAAAATAAGATTATATCATTATAAAACTAAAACCGAATAATTGTGATGAAATATAAATAAGCTTTATGGTTATTTGATTTGAGGAGATGAATGGATTGGGAGTTGGAAAATTTATTCGTAGTACATTTTTGAATAAATATTTCTTGGTAATAAATTAAAATTTTAAATGCAGCTTTTGACCGGGACAATGTCCTGAGTAATGATCAAAATTATAAAATTCAATTTTAAAAAATACTTATTCCTCCTTTTTTTTCGGCGTAGGAAAATGACCTAACTGAGTTAGAAATGACAGGTTATCCCATTCAACCCACATCTCCGCAATTTTCCCATTCTCAATCCGCAAAATACCGAGATACTTTAATTCGGCTTTTTTATTTGTCGGTGGGAAAGGACCCATTGCCCCTTTCTGCGTTCCTGTATATGTAAAATAACCAGCAACTTTATCTCCTTCTGCAATTAACATCTCAGTGGTAATATATGAATCAGGAAATGTTTTCAAATCCTCTTTAAGAAATGCCCTGAATTCATCCAGGCTGCGAATGTTAAGATTTGGTGTTGCCTGGCTATGCCGCACCATATCAGGAGCAATAAGGTCATCAAGAAAATCATAATTGCGGTCGTTAATCGCATCTATCATTCTAATTACTATCTCTTTATTTTTATCCGATTGGGCAGTTACAGAAGATACGAACACAATGGTAACAACAAGCAAGATTACTGATAAGATTCCTCTGTATGTTTGCATTTTGAGTCTCCTTTTTAATTGTTTGAAAAACAAACTAATAAAACAGTTGGCAAACTAATAATGAACTTACCAAAGCGAGGTTATAAAGGATTTTTCCGAAGGAAAATAATTTTCTTAATTACAAACTTCAATAAATCTGTGTAGTAATATAATATTAAAACATTAATAAATATTATCAAATCTATCCGGTATTTAAGATGAAGTTTAAATGTGTAGAATTAATCAGTTGATGAGAATTGTTAAGATAGGAAGTTTTCAAAACCTTATTACAGTCGAGGACTTTTATCGTTTATACAAAAAAAAGAAACCGCCTTTTCGGCGGTCTCTTTTATTAAATAGTCCCTCATTACTATTTAATACATTCCCCAAATAAACAAAGGAGTAGAAGTTTATTTTTTAATTTCTGATTTCGCTTTGAATTGAATCGCTAATTTAGCCAAAATATAAAGTGAGTAACTAATAACAACAAAAGCTTCCAATAAATAAATAGACATATGTAATTTCCTTTTTAATAATTATTTACTTCTGTTATTCAATCAGTGTGCCATTTTGATTCTTTCAAAAACTAACCCTATTAACAACAATCTAAACATATATAGTATCATTAAATTATATTGTATTAAAATGAAACAGGCTGCTAATTGTAATTCTGCTGAAAGAAAGTAATCGCCATATATTTCTTAGAATAATATTATTCACATCTATCTTAAAGCTAAAATACTTTATCTTTTCTAATGCTGTAAGTAAGAAGAAACAACTGTACCAGGTATAAAACCGCTAATTGAATCCATATATATTTAGGTATCTTCAATTTAAAACTGAAAGAGACCGCCATTTTAGCGGTCTCTCATATTAAATAACCCTTCATTGCTATTTAATACATCTTGAAATTAAAAAGAAATAAATTTATTTCTGAATATCTAATCTTGATTTTGAAATAGCCATTAAATTTGAGGCAACATAAATTGCAAGACCTAAAATTATAACTCCGGCTAAATAATAAACTGTCATTACCATCACCCTTATAATTAGTATTTACATCAAATATACAATCACTATGCCATTAAGTTTTCTTATCAAGATAATACTAATTCAATGATGAGCAATAATAAACGTATTAATAAAATATTTTGTATTGAATTGAAACCGCTTACGATTGATGAAATAAATAATCTCAACGGAGATAATAAAACGGTTTTGATAGAAGATAGGCATCAAGTTTAACGCTTATTTTTACAGTAGATTTCTTAGAAAACAATGATAGTGTCATAAATCTGCAATAAAAGTTTTGATATTTATAATCGGAGTTTAACTATTACAGCACATCTTAATATTTTTTTTATTACTATTCTCCAATTTTGAAATCAATCTTCCTTTTTTGAACCTGCTTTATTTATTATATTTATACAGAACAACAGTCGGGATAGAGAAATTTGACTTCACGTTGAATGCTGAATATATGCTTGGAATTGATTAGGTTGATCAACAAATGATATATTTGATCAGAACTTTAATATTAATACTAACATAATTAATAAAAAAAAGTATAAACTTCCCGATTCTAATTTCTTATCAAATATACACTTTAGAATTAGTATAAACTTAATATGCGGCATATTCTTTTAATATCTCACATCATATTACTCTTCTTTTTTTTTGAGATATCATTATACTCTCAATCTCCTTATTCACTTAGTACCGGAAGAGAAGTAACAGTATTTGGCAGTGGAATTGCATTAGGTTTAATTAATATTAAATTAATTGATAACAAAAAGCCCGTTAGTAACGAAGAACTTTATAATCTTTCAAAGGAAAATTTATGCGCTTTTGATCGCGGAGCAGTTAACAACTGGTCCCCTGTGTCTGCTGAACTTAGTAATGTATTATTAATTACGGCATTAGTTTCACCTCTATTATTGTTCACCTCTTCAGCAGTGCGTGATGATGTCGGAACTTTTTCAACAATGTATCTTCAGAATATTTTAACAACTTATTCTGTATCCCACCTTCCAAAAGGATTGATCAGACGTTACAGACCTTACGCTTATAATGAAGATGTTCCGGATGAAATAAGACAAAATGTTGATGCAACCCACTCATTTTTGTCTGCTCATACAGCGGTAGCTTTTGCATCAGCGGTTTTTCTTTCTACAACATTCGGCAAGTACAATCCAGATTCCAATCTTAAACCTTACATTTGGGCTTCATCGTTATTACTTGCCACTGCAACAGGTTATTTAAGATATACATCGGGTAATCACTTTCCTACCGATATAATTACAGGTGCAATTATCGGAAGTATAATAGGTTATTTAATTCCACTTATACACGAAAATGATGAAAAGAATCCATCAAATATTCCTGGTAAAATTTCCTTCAATAAGTTTGCTGCATTCAGTTTCAGTTTTTAAACTTCGATAGAAAATATTATATCTTTTTTGCATTTTGTTTTATTCCCCGCCTGTTATAATTTGAATCATCTAATTTAAATCACTTAGGATACTTAAATGAAGTTGGTTACCATATTAGGCAGTTTAAATAAAGACGGTTCCTGTGCAAATGCTTTAAAGATCGTTCAAAGTGAATTAGCTCTATCTGATAGAATAGAACTGGTTAAAATTGATCCGAATGATTTTAATCTGCCTTTCCCCGGTCAATCCGATTCAAATTCTGATGCTAAAAATCTCCAGCAACTTTTATCTGATGTTTCGGGAATTATTATTTCCACACCCGAATACCATGGTAGTTTTAGCAGTATAATAAAATTAATTATTGAGAATCTTGGCTTCCCATCAGTGCTTTCAGGTAAACCAATCTCTCTTCTTGGCGTTGCCAGTGGTTCTATTGGAGCAATTAAATCTTTGGAACAATTAAGAAGTGTATGTTCACATATCGGTGCGATTGTATTGCCAGGTCCTGTATCAATTGCAAATGTACGTTCGGTATTTGATATAAATGGAAACTGTTTAGATAAAAAAGTTGAGCGAAGATTAAAAACTTTAGCCAATGAAATGATGAGCTATGTAGAGAAACATGTTTGTCCTAAACACCCGCTCGAAGAACAAGTAAGAGATAATTTATAAATTATTTTTGATGAATATTTTAATTTATTAATAGATTTATAGATGAACATATCTAATATTTCTACTAGTTTATTACTAATAACTATAATGGTTCTATAAAAAGAACCGTTTTTTTAAATATCTGTTTCAAAATAAATTGGTAAATTTACATGTTGTTATTTCAGTTAATCGATCTAAACCGGAGTATGATTGAGTAAAATTAAAATCACTTCCAGATTATTTTTAATTCTATTATTCTTATCCGTTTTAAGTATAAAGTTATTCTCGCAAGCAGGGGAACCGGCTGATACTGCAATTCATTATTTTTTAATAGATACACTTCATCACGAATTAGATGACGTTGTAGTTACAGGTACCAGGTCAAATAAAAAAATTATAGATATTCCTTACCCGGTTGTCCGAATCAATAACTCTTTATTTCAATACGATAGAAAGGTTGGAGTGTCTGATGTTTTGCAATCAATCCCGGGAATGTTTTTGCAGTCGAGGTATGGTAATCACGATGTACGAATTTCAATAAGAGGATTCGGAAGCAGATCGAACTCCGGCATTAGAGGTGTAAGAATTTTGTTAGATGGTATTCCCGAATCAGAACCGGATGGACAAACCAGAATAGAAGCCATCGATTTTAATTCAATTGGAAGAATTGAAATTGTAAAAGGAAACTCATCTTCGCTATACACAAATGCTCCCGGCGGTGTTGTAAATTTTATAAATGATGTAGATTTTCCAAGATCATTTGCGGTTCAATTTAATCAATTTGGTTCATTCGATTTAAGAAGAAATGGTTTTAAAACCGGAATCCGTACTGACAGATATGGATTTTTGGCTACTTACAGCTACCAAAATTATAAAGGTTACCGGGTACACAATAATGAATATTGGCATATTTTTAATACTGTTTTAGAAGTTCATCCGGGAGATAACACAAGCTTAAAAATTCTTGGCTATTTTGTAGATGGCTTAATCAAACTACCCGGCTCGCTTACAAAAGAAGAATTTGAAGAAGACCCGTTTCAGCCGGACCAGAGACAGGTTGATAGAGATAGTAAAAGGTTATCAACCAAAGGAAGGTTAGGAGTTAGATTCAACACTAAGTTTGGTAGTTCATTAAATAACGAAATTGAAATTACTGCTTACGGAACGATTAAATATTTTCATCGTCCTTCAAGAACTTATAAAATAATTAACAGAAACGGTTTGGGGTTAACAACACGGTATTCTAATCGCACTGATATTTTAGGGCTGCAAAATGAGTTCTCAATTGGTGCCGATATTTTTCTTCAGCCGGCACGTATAGAATTTTATAATAACATCAATGGTCAGAAGGGCGATCAGCTTTTACAATTACTGAATGAAGGAATAAACAATACCGGTTTTTATGTTTCAAATAATTTTGAACTGTTAAGGGACAGAATGTTCATATTACTTTCCGGAAGATATGATTACGTTGCTTATGATTTAACGGAAGAAACGCTTCCATCCCGAACCAACAAAAGAACGTTTAATGCATTCACTCCAAAAATTGCGATGAATTATAAAATAACTCCACACATAGCTGTTTACACATCATTCGGATTAAGTTTTGACAGCCCTGCAAAGAATGAATTAGATCCTTTCGATCCCGCCGATCTATACAACCAGGAACTTCAGGCGCAAGAATCAAAAAACTTTGAATTGGGAATTAAGGGAAATATAATATCTTATGATGCTAAATATTTTAGAAAAATTTTATTTGAAGCAACTTTTTTTAATATTAATATCAATAATGAAATTGTTCCTTTCGAGGTTTTAGGAGATGTGTTTTTCAGAAACGCTGCAGAAACAAACAGGATGGGATTAGAATTAGGTATACAATTAGAAGTTGTTGATGGATTAGATTTTATATTTTCTTACACATATTCGGACTTCAGCTACAACTCATATTTTGCGAAGACGATTGATTTCGATTCAACCGGCAATATTGTAGAATCGGAAGAAGATTTTTCAGATAATATTGTTCCAAGTGTTCCAGAGCATAATATTTTTATTTCTCTTGCGTACTCGTATTCCATCAGTTTAAATTTAAACGGGTTCATAAAATTTAGTTATATGGGGGTTAGCGGGCTTTGGGTTGATGATGCAAATTCTGATAAAACTGATGCTTATAACCTGTTAAATTCCGTGTTAGGATTCGATATGAAATTCGGCAACTTTAACCTGTTAATTTCCGGCGGTGTTAATAATATCTTCGATTTACTTTATGTTGGATTCACAAACACTAATTCGGCAGATAAAAGATTTTATGAAGTTGGCGCACCAAGAAATTATTTTGCATCATTAAATTTGGGATATACATTTTAATTTATAATTTATAAATTCTTTACCAGTCTAATTTCAATACCAAACAATTAATAATTAAAAACACATTAACCACATTGCAAAATAAAATTATATTCTCAGTTCTGCTCTTATCATTGAGTACACTTAATCTGTATGCTCAAAATACAACAAACAAAATTTCATCTATTATAATGGGTGAAAATTACAGAATATATCCAAGTTCAGTAACTCAAACAGAAGTATTCATTGTTAAAAGTCCTGTAGATGAAAATATACTTTTCTCATCAGGCAATACGTTAAACTTCATTCCCTTCTTTATAAGCGAAGGAATTTATGTTACTACAAACGGCGGTGATAGCTGGCAAGGAAGTGATACTTGCCAAGGTGAACCAATCGCATTCCATGGCGGCGATCCCGGAATAACAATAGATAAAAATGGTACATTTATTATTACACGATTGGGTAGATCTCCATTTGCTGGCTTATTCTCACACTTCTCAACAGATAACGGTCAAACCTGGTCGTTTCAAAAAGCCATTTCAACCGATGATTTGGAACGTGCTGCAATAACAACAGATGCAATTACAACAAGCCCATTCTATGGCAGGACTTACGCAGCATGGGTTAAGCTATCTACTCCATTTTCGCTTGCGTTTGCATTTACTGATGACGGTGCACAAAACTGGAGTGAGCCGCAACAGATTAATAATCCAATAAACAGAAGTGCCGGAGGCGATATCACAACCGGACCAAATGGTGAGGTTTATGTTTCCTGGGCAGGATTAACAGATACATCTCCCTTCAAAGAAATCTTTGTTGGATTTGCATCATCATCAAACGGGGGAGTAAATTGGAATGTAACTGAAAACGCCTTTGAGGTTAATGGAATTACCGGTGTATTAGCAAACAAAGGAAATATAAGAGTAAACGGATTGCCGAGCATTGTAGTAGATACAACCGATGGAACAAGACGCGGGTGGATTTACATAGTTACAGGACAGAAAGATCTCGCCCCAGCTGGTTCCGATCCGGATATAATTTTAAACCGCTCTACGGATGGCGGATCAACCTGGTCTCCAGCCATAAGAGTAAATCAGGATGCTATTAACAATGGTAAGACCCAATACTTTCCCACTGTGCACGTTGATAAATTTGGTGCAATAGATATAATTTATTATGACGATCGAAATACAACAAATGATTCTTCCGGAGTTTTTCTGGCTCGTTCCACTGATGGCGGCGACAACTGGACGGAGTTTGAGATAAGTGATCATAATTATAAACCGGTACCCATTGGTGGTTTGGGTCAAGGTTATCAAGGTGACAATATTGACATCACTTCAACTTCTTCAAAAATATGGCCTGTTTGGATGGATAACTCAACCGGTATCTATCAAATATGGACCTCTCCCATAGAATTCCTTACAGTTGATGTTGAGGATATTACTCCCCCTCCGTCATCATTTGAATTAAAGCAAAATTATCCCAATCCATTTAATCCAATTACAAAAATTGGATATCAGATTAAGGAACAAGGATTTGTCTCACTAATAGTGTATGATGCTCTTGGTAACGAATTAGTAAAATTAGTTGATGAGCATAAAATTCCAGGCTATTACGAAGTTGAGTTCGGGAATGCTAACTTATTGAAAAATAAAAACTTATCTTCGGGTATTTACTTTTATAGATTAAGTGTGAATGGCAATTATGATACTAAAAGTATGGTACTAATAAAATGATGCTCATCCTGTATTTACAGCATCTACCAACTAAAAACCAATTGGGTACTTAACCAGTTACTTTTTTTATTACCAAAAACGGATTTATGAATTTCGTCATCAGAAAATCCGAAGGAAGAAAAAATTATAAATTAATTTTATTCTTACAATATTGAAATCAGTAACAGCATTATCGAGATTGCTATAGCGATCATATAGTATAGGCTAAATGAATCTCTTAGGCTTTTTTTGAAAAGCGTAATCATATTAAAATATGGCCCTCACCAAGAATTAATTGAATAAAGAAAATAACCCTTGAAGTATTAAATAGCAATAGTTGGGGAAAATATTATTCAGTATAAAATTATTAGGTGTTTAATAGATAGAACGGAAATAAATAAAACCATTTCAAACTATTTAACAAATAATTTAAGGTTTATTTGGTATGATACATAAATTACATTTTTCTACTGTATAGACCGTTTACTAAATAATATCTTACCAAAGTGCTACACTTTACAAAATATAATACATTAAACTACTCTGACACCTTAATTCTCTTAAATTTCATTTCATACACGGATACTGACGCCATAAAAAAGAATGAAAGGTAAAGAATGATAGATGAAAAAATAGTTAGGTAAACAAAATCTTCGTGTAGATATCGCATTAGCCAAATAGAGCTAAAAGTAATTACAATTGAGATGGGAGGTTCAATTAGTAAGAAGGATTTCCAAAATCCATTGATGATGGAATTAAAGTAAAATATCAATCCTGTTATGAAAAAGATGAAAGAAAAACCAAGTATATGGTTATGCGTTGTTATCAGCATCTCAGAAATTGGTTTTGGATAATTTTCGGGAATATCAAAATCATCCATTTCCTGTTCAATATCTGTTCCGTTATATCTTTGTATTGTTCCCTTTGGTGTATAATCGGTTGTATAATTTAAGTATATTAATCCCGTTCCCAACCCGGTTGTGAGCACAAATAAAATTGCAATCAGAAAATTTTTAAGTATTTTATCCATCTCGAACAATTTAGAGCTCATATACCATCCTTAATTTCTTCGCAAAGAATCGTGATTTTTCTAATTCCTTTAGTAACCGAGTTAACGGAAAGTGTTGCACCGCTAATGCCATTTACGCTTTTGCCAACCGTAAAATCGGAGTTGCTGTTTTTCCCGGTAAACTGTTCATTCCAATTTTCATTTGAAACTGCTCCGCCGTAAGGTTCTCTGTATTTAATGATGTTTGTTGAAATAATATTACCTTCAACATCTAATAAAACAAAAAAGGTTATTGGCATTGACTTACCTATAACGTTATCCAAAAATCCAAACGCCACAATGGTATCTTTAACAGATATTTTGTAAACATATAACAAATCTTTAAAGAATTTTTGCTTTACCGTATTTTCAATTTTTCTTTTAATATTGGAAGGCAAAGTATATTTCCGGAACGTAAAGCTCACATCCTTCCCAAATGATTCCTTTATAATCGTTTCGGTTCTTTCCTTTATTTCCTGCGCAAAAATATTTGCCGATGAAAATAATAAAAAATATATAACAGCAATAACAAATGTTTTCAAAAACATAACCAAATAATTACTTTTAAAATAATACTTTGCCTTCCTTTTAATTAAAACATGTATCCAACCCCGAGGTTAAACAAATCAGTTGTTACAGAACCCAACTCAACTGTTTTTTGTGCGTAATCAACTTTAAAAACAACCTGATCGACCGGCAGGAAGGATAAACCAACCATCCATTGTGTATGATGAAATTTTTTCTCCGAATCGCCCCCGCTTTTGGTTTCAGCCGCAGTATTAATATCTGCATAACGGAAAAACGGAATTATTTTAGATTGAACCTGAAATAAACTTCCAAAATCATAAGCTAAATTGAAATAAAATCCGCGGGATGCTTTAATATCGCCTGAATCGTAACTAATATTACCAACTTCAAAGGCAACATACAATCCATTTTTTTGATACTGAGCATGGAATTCAGCAAGACCAATTTGGTTAGTTGTAGAATCGCCTTTGGCATTATTATAAATATAAGATCCACCAATTTTTAATCCTGGTATTCCCAAATAATCAACTCTTCCATTGTATAAAAGATTTTCCGCATCAGCTTTAAATCCCTTTTGTCTTCCGCTTCTTATACCTGAGCTTGGAGAGAATTTATCGCTGTTCAATCCTTCCATCACCACAAGTTTATAATCGAAACCGCCGGCATTTCCATACAATGCTGCACCGTTACCAAACCAGGTTGTTGGAATTATCACTTTATTGTAGAATGGTCTTTCAACTCCAAAGAATATTGGAGGTTCATGATATTCGTTTATCAATCCTGCTGATACAAGCACTACACCGGCTTGAAAACCAAGATAATCTGCATGGTGATAGTTAACATAAGCTTGTTCAAGTTCGAGTTCACCTTGTCCTCCTTCAACAAAGTTGTGCTCCAACTCTAATTCTGATTTAAATGACCATTTTTCAGTCCACGCGTATCCGAAGAATATAATAAAACGATGGAAATCCAAAGTTTTCTTACTTTTCGCATCTTCAGTTTTACTGTAATTATAATGAAGCTCTCCGTAACCGCCTAAAGTAGTATGAGGTTCAAAAAAATCGAAATCCTGTGAGACTCCAATATTTGGGAGAATAAACATTGCAACTAAAACTGTTAATGTTGCAAATCCGTATCTCATCTCTTTACCTCTTCTGTATTTTAATAAAAAGTAGTTGTTTATTATTACTATCAAGATTTAATCTAAATAAGCATAATAAATATATGAGAATAATAATTTATTTCCAACAAATATTGTATGAATTTCAAATATTAACTCAGCTCAGGAAAACTATTGTGATTGCAATTACATTGTTAGATGACTATCAGATAAATTCCAGGCTGAGCCTGTCTGAACTCTTTGCCTTGCAGTCAATCATCCCCTCCCTCATAATCTTACTCTTAATCTTACTCTTAATCATAAACTTGAACTTTAACTTAGAAGAAGTTCAGGTTAAAGTTCAGGAATCTTTTGGTCATTCAGCCTGCCTGTCCGATAGGCAGGAAAGAATCCTGTTATCACAATGAAAATGCAAAAAAAAGCAAGTAATGTTAAAATACGATGATGATAATTTTCCCCACAACAATTGAGATTAACCAGACATTGTTTTAATTTGCGGGAGCCTGCCGTAAAAGGATTAGTTTAGAACCATTAGGCAGGAGTGACTTTACGTAGTCCCCTTTATCAAATACAATACTGGCTGGGGCGTGTCTTGATGTTGGTGGTAATGGATAGGCAGGAGATGATTATCCAAAGACCTCATATCTTGCATTGGGGTTAAACCATATATCCTGCAACTTTTTCAGGATATTAGCTATTGAAGATTTTGTAGGATGCTGATTTCTTTACTTTTTTAAGAGTAATTAATGGAATTAATAAAATAAATAGAATTAAACAAAATACTAAAACCAATATTCCTGCAAGATATCATTCTGAAAGAGTTAATATTCTTGCAGGTTATTAATATGTTAGGCTAATCATAAAATGAAACCAACAACATCGTTACTTTTATTTAGTTTCCTCGCAATTATTCTATTCTTTGGATACTCTTATCCTCAATCTACTGACTTTGAATGTAAGATTTCACTTCATCGAAACAATGGTCAGCAGCGAGATAACTTTTATCAAGGCGAAACCATAGTTTTCAAATTAATGCTAAGGACAGAAGGTGAAACAGAAGTTCGGTTCACAAGATCTACTGGACCACTGGGGGATATTGGACGAGGATTCAGATTAGTTAAAGATGACGGAAAAGAATTTGTATTCTACGGAACACCATTTTGGCATTACGCTTTGATAGAAAGCAAAGCTAAAGTGTATAATACCTGGAGTGAATTTACTTTCAGCTTCCTTGAATTAGATCATTTAATATATGTCAGATTGTTAGAAAAAAATAAACTTAAAGATGAAGAAATTCGCTACCGAAAACGAAGCGTCGATCCAGCGGAACATCGGCTACTACGATGAGTACTACGGCACCGCCCAACGGGCCCGGTCGCTCGTCGCTGGGGACTTCGCCAAGGTGTTCGAGCAGGTGGACGTACTCTTCACGCCCACGGCACCGACGACGGCGTTCGCGCTCGGAGCGAACACCGACGACCCGCTCGCCATGTATTTGTCCGACGTCTTTACGGTCACCGCCAACCTCGCGGGTATTCCCGCGATGTCGGTGCCGGTGGGTGAGGTGGACGGACTGCCGGTG